>NZ_JBKHUP010000065.1:0-49194 GCF_046565525.1 Coleofasciculus sp.
AACCCAAGGGATCATCGTGAATCTCATCTTCCCCTGCTCCCCCAGCTCCCTCTGCTCCCCCAGCTCCCCCAGCTCCCCCAGCTCCCCCTGCTCCCCCAGCTCCCCCAGCTCCCCCTGCTCCCTCTGCTCCCCCAGCTCCCTCTGCTCCCCCTGCTCCCTCACTCCGTCCTCTCTCAAACACGCTAAATTGTAATGTAGAAGTTCTCAGGCAACGTCATTCTCCCGAACAACCCTATGAACCATGAACAATGAACCATGAACGCTAAACCAGGAACAAGACACCCGATTTAATACCATCCACGAGGAAATGAATTCTCCCAAACCTCCCCAACCGCCGAAAACCATTCTAGGTCAGTTGACTCAGGCTGTTCAGACGATTCAAGCCAAAGTTAACTTTGAAGCACTGGCGCTAAAGCCGAATGCCAAAGTTCCAGAACTGTGGGTGCAAGATGCAGGTGCGGATAAGGCGGAAGTATACCCCCTATTAGGCGATCGCTATTTGCTGGGACGCAGTTCTAAATCCTGCGATATTGTGGTGCGAAACCCAGTGGTGAGTCAGATTCATTTGTCCCTGGAACGCTATGGGCGATCGGGTAGAACGTTTATTCTCAAAGATGAAAATTCCACGAATGGTATTTATCGCGGTAGACGCCGCCTACCGTGTTTAGCCTTGCGCCATGGGGATATTCTCACCATTGGTCCACCGGAATTAGCCGCCTCGGTTAAACTACAATATGTTGATCCGCCGCCTTGGTATATTCTCGGTATTCGTTACAGCCTCTATGGGGTGGGTGGATTAACCGCGTTAATTGCCTTAATTATTGGGATTGAATGGTTAAAAGTCCCCGTGCGACCCCTACCCAGCGGCGTTCAAGGACCCGTTGTCGTCTATTCTCGTGATCAGGTTCCCTTGCGTCAACCGCGTACTGAGGTTCACCGAGAACTAAAACGGTTATCGGATTTTTCACCCTATCTACCAAAAGCTTTAGTTGCTTCAGAAGATAGCCGTTATTATTGGCATTTTGGTGTAGATCCTTATGGAATTTTGCGGGCGTTAGTCCGAAATATTCGCGGGGGTGGAATCAAAGAAGGGGCGAGTACGATTAGTCAACAGGTGGCTCGCAGTTTGTTTACCGAATATGTCGGACGAGATAATAGTGCTGCCCGCAAACTCCGGGAAGCCATTGTGGCACTGAAGCTGGAGACATTTTACAGCAAGGATGAGATTTTAAGGACGTATTTAAACCGCATCTATCTAGGGGTAGAAGCTTATGGGTTTGAAGATGCTGCCCAATTTTATTTCGATAAATCGGCAAAAGATTTAACCCTTTCCGAAGCCGCCACTCTGGTGGCGATTTTGCCAGCACCGAATAGTTATAATCCGGTTCAGGATTATGATACGGCGTTGGGCTTGCGAAATCGGGTAATTAGCCGGATGCGGGGAATGGGAATGATTAGTGATGAGGAAGCACAACGGGCAAGGCGATCGCGAATTGAGGTAAGCCCTCAAGCCCGTGAATTCCTAAATAGCACCAAAGCTCCCTATTTCTATAATTACGTGTTTGAGGAACTGCGGGATTTACTGGGTACGGAGTTGGCGCAAGAAGGGAACTTTATTGTGGAAACCACTCTAGACTTGCAGACTCAGGCAAAGGCAGAATCATCGCTGCGTAGTTTTGTCAGTACCACGGGTTCGCAATTACGCTTTTCTCAAGGGGCGATGGTGACTCTGAATACCACAGATAGCTCGATTCGGGCGATGGTAGGAGGGGTTGATTACCAACAAAGTCAGTTTAATCGGGCAACTCAAGCCCAACGACAACCCGGTTCGACATTTAAACTGTTTGAGTACACCGCCGCCTTAGCCCAAGGGATTCCACCAGGAAAAACCTACTCCTGCGCCCCAGCTTATGGTTTGCGTGGGTGCGAACGTTCCGGGGGTGCGGTGAATATGTACACCGGTTTAGCGCAATCAGAGAATGTGATTGCGGTGCGGGTGGCAATGGATGCTGGATTAGGTAATGTGATCGAAACGGCGCGACGATTAGGAATTCGCTCGAAGCTTGAGCCGGTTCCCCGGTTGGCAATTGGACAAAGTGAAGTGAATGTGTTAGAGATTACTGGATCGTATAGCGCGATCGCGAATAATGGGGTGTGGAATCGTCCCCATGGGATTAAACGGATTCTCGATAGTGGGGATTGTGCCGATGAGAATGATCCGAACACCTGTCGGGTAATCTATGAATTTGAGGAAAATGGGGAAGGGGGGGTTAAAGCTGTAGCCCCTGCGGTTGCCCAGACGATGACCACGATGTTGCGGGGGGTCGTGCAAAATGGCACAGGCGGTTCAGCCGCAATAGGTTTAGGAGAAGCGGGGAAAACCGGAACCACGGATCGGTATGTAGATTTATGGTTTATTGGCTTTATACCCAGTCGGGAGTTAGTCACCGGGATTTGGTTAGGCAATGACGATAACTCACCCACGCGAGGAAGTAGCGCCCAAGCCGCACAATTATGGAATCGGTATATGCGGGATGTGGTGCAGTAATTGGAGTCTTCAGATACTACCGCAGGTAATCTAATAATTTACTCTTGGGGGTTAAGATTAATGCGACGAAATTCTTTCGTCTTACAGGAGAAAGAGCAATCAGCAAGAGCATTCCCCTGCTCCCAGACGTGCCATGGCACGTCTCTACAAACCTTTTAGCGCTTAAGTTGACACCAATGAAGGCTTTGCGCCCCTACGGTTTCCGGGCGTAAGCGTCATTCATCTTGCTTAGGTGTGCCACGCTACTAAAATTTGCTTTGCCCTTGAATGGTGCAAGATGTGAGTGACATTCTAGTGAACGAGTCGGTTGGGTTGACGCAGGAAGCTTAACAGAATGAAAGGCTCGCATCCCCGACTACGAACCCAGTTTAACGCTGCGCTTTCTTTAAATCCTGTAGCAAAGATTCAGCTTGCTTGACGCCATCGCGATTGTCCTGACGACGGAAGAGATCACGCGCTTTTTCCACAAAAGTAATCGCTTCAGCAATGCGCTCCCGTCCTTTTAAAGCTAATCCTAACTTGTAATGGGCTTGGGCGTCTTGGGGGGCAATTTCAATTAAGCGCCGATAGGCAACAATAGCTTCTAAGTAATTTTCCTCAGTGAGTAAAATCTCACCAATAGCGGCTTGAGCTTCAACTAAATCCGATTGCACCGCCACGGCTCGTTGAAAGGCTTTCAATGCACCGGCGAAATTTTCTTGAGCTTGGAGAATTTTGCCAATTTGCAGATAAACTTGACTACTATTGGGTTCTAATTTTGCCGCTCGGTCAAAAACCTTCAGTGCGGTGTCGATATCGCCCTGATTTAACCAAGCCATTCCCAATGTAAGCTGAATATTACTATCCAGAGGTGATAAGGTTTCGGCTTGTTGGAGTGCCTGAATCGCCTCTTGGGGACGCCCCTGCTGGAGAAAAACGCTACCCAGCAACTGGTGAGCTTGAGCATTCTTGGGTTGAAGGCTGATGAGTTGGCGGTAAACTTGAATGGCTCCGTCATAATCTTTTTGACGCAGGAGGACAACCCCCAATCCCCAATAGGAATTAATATGGTTGCTTTCAAGTCTCAGTGCTTGACGATACGCCTCAGCGGCTCCCGCATTCTCTCCGGCATTGGCTAAGCTGTAGCCAAGAGCATACTGAAATTCTGCATTATTGGGTTCAAGGGCAATTGCCTGTTGATAGGCTCTCGCCGCTTCTCGGAAGTTTCCCTGACGCGCCTGGAGATAACCGATTCCGGAGAAAATCCTGGCATTGTCTTGATCTAGATTAGCCGCTTGTTGATAGGCTGCGATCGCCTGAGGATAATTTCCTGCATCCACCAAGTCTCGCGCTTGGCGGAGTAATTCACGCAGCTGCTGTTGTTCCGGCTGTAGCTGGCTCACTAGCTGGGGTTGACTCGCTTGAGCTACAGGCGTTATGGTTATCGTCACGCCGGTGAGGAATAGGCTACTCACCAGAAATAGAGTCGGCTTGGACACAGCTAATCTTCTCGTCGCTATTGAGTGTAATGGTTTTGGTTTACGCCAACCAGAGCTAGACATCAGGACATCCTCAAGGGGCATAGGTAAGGGTTGCAGTGCCAGTTTTAAGAGCAGAAGTTTTGAACAAAGAGGATTGTAACAGAGAAAACCCCTCACTTTAACCCAATTAAGCTCGCGAGTAACGTCCAATCAGTTCCCCATTTGCCAGAATATGACCACTCATCGCGGCTTGAAGCTGCGCTTTGGTTGCACCTGCGTCTAATCCCAATGTGCGATTGAGGGCGTAGAGTTTAAAAAAGTAGCGATGGATACCACTGGGAGGACATGGACCCCCATACCCTAAATTACCAAAATCATTTTTACCTTGAGTACCGCCTTTAGCTAGTGGCTCTTGCGCCGGAATTCCTGGAGACAACTGGCGAGTTTCCGGGGGGATATCATAGACAACCCAATGCACAAAGGTTTGCCCAGGAGCATCCGGGTCATCGACAATTAAAGCAAGGCTCTGGGTTCCTATGGGGGGTGCATCCCAGTGGAGTTCGGGAGAAATCTCCTCTCCATCACAGGTGTACTGGGAAGGAATCATCTCGTTGGCGCTAAAGGCTTGACTTTCCAGGTTCATCATATTTGTATCTGATCAGGTTTGCGATTCTGTGGATGTGGAATTGTTTTTTGCCGAACTGCATTTGATGATATTACCTTAGTCGTACTGAAGCAAAAGGTTGAGGATTAGCGTGCTTCAGCAGCCGTCTTGACTCTCTCTCGGCAAGACACAATGGAGGATAGTGGGAATTTTTTCCCCAAATTGTAGGTAACAACTTCAGTGAACAAGATGAATACAACAGCCGTCAATCCTTTTTTAGCGGGGAATTTTGCCCCAGTGCAGGACGAAATCACGGCGGATGAACTAACCGTCATTGGTGAACTTCCTGCGGATTTATCCGGGATGTTTGTTCGTAATGGTCCGAATCCTCAGTTTCCCCCTATCGGTCAATATCATTGGTTTGATGGCGATGGGATGTTACATGGGGTACACATTAGTAATGGTAAAGCATCTTACCGCGATCGCTATGTCCGGACTCCAGGGTTTGAGAAAGAGCGAGAAGCGGGTCATGCTATCTGGACAGGGTTAATGGAACCGCCTAAGGACGAGGACTCCCCTCCCTCGGTTAAAAATGTTGCGAATACCTCTGTTATCTGGCACGCTGGTCATTTTCTGGCGCTGTGGGAAGGGGGGGAACCCTACGCGATTAAGCTTCCGGAGTTAGAGACGATTGGCGCTTATACCTACGAGGACAAGTTAGCGTCTCCATTTACGGCGCATCCCAAAATTGATCCAGTCACTGGCGAAATGATGTTTTTTGGGCTCCTTGGATAATAGCAGTATTAACCCCAATTACTTCACCCCGCGCATTGAGTAATGGTCCGCCAGAGTTACCGGGGTTGATGGCGGCGTCGGTTTGAATAAAGCCAATCCGCTTATCGGGAACACCAACCTCGCTACTGGAACGGTCAATCCCACTAATTACGCCGACGGTTACTGTTTCTTGTAACCCCAAAGGATTTCCGATCGCGATCGCCCATTGTCCGGTTTGCAACCCTTGAGAATTACCTAGTTCCACCGTTGGCAAGTCGTCGGCGGATACTTTGACTACGGCAATATCGGTCACAGGATCTTCGCCCAAGACTTCACCTTCAAATGTGCGACCATCGGGAAAGGATACTGTTACGGTGTCGGCTTTATTAACAACGTGAGCATTAGTGATAATTTCTCCATTATCACTAATCACGAAACCCGAACCAATACCGCGCACAATACGTTCTTGAGGCTGAGGAACTGAACTCCCAAAAAAACGCCGGAAGAAGGGGTCATTAAAGGCATCGGGAATCTGGGTTTCTATGGTTTTTTCTGTATGAATTCGCACCACTGCTGGTTCAACTTTGTTCACCACTCTCACCACAAAGTTGGTATCTTTAGGGGTTGGCTCTAGGGCGCGATCGCGGATATCATTGTCATCTTCAATGACTTGAGCCGTGGTTTGTTGCTCAGAAGAGACTGTGGATGGGTTAGAGCAGCCTGCGACACCCAAAATGGTAATCCCTGTGCCAATCATGGATAGCACCCCGTAAAAACTGGCTGTTCGCTTTCCCGGTTGCTGAGTTCCATCAGCAAAACGATTGGGGTTGCGATCGCAGGATTTTGATTTCATGCCACTTTATTCTCCTTTGCCAATGAGCAGTATAGTACTGATTTAAGACTTAGCCTTTCGCCGCCGGAATTGTCATCTATCTGAAGAGTACCATTCTCAAGCCTTTATGGTGTTAACGTATCTAAACCCGCCCCCTCTCCACCCCAATCGTGCCAAACAATCATGCCTACTCAGGGCATCCTACCAACATCATAAATCTGTTCTCGTCTGGGATGCGATCGGGGCGGGTGGGAGCGAATTAAATAGTGAATCGACGCAACCCTTTATCCAATTCCATCGCCCAAATCACAATTGTACTCATGGCGAGACTAATGCCTAAATCAGAAAGTGATAACCCTGTCGTATTAAAAATATCCTGTAAGAATGGGACATACACCACCGCAAGTTGTAATAGAAAGGTTAAAACAACCGCGCCTAATAATGGCTTATTCGAGAGTAAATTCAAAGTAAATATGGATTCTCGCTCAGATCTCATGCTTTGAGCTAAACCGATGCGGGAAAACGCCAATATACTAAATACCATCGTCTGCCAAGCCGCTTGACCCGTAAACCAATAGTGATAATCGACAACCAATAAGACAAGTCCCAGAAGTAACCCAATCCAAACAATATCTCGACCCACTCCCCGACTAAAGACACTCTCTTTCGGATTATGAGGCGGACGGGACATGATATTCGGCTCCGCCGGTTCGACGCCTAATGCCAAGGCTAACAATCCATCAGCCAATAAATTAATCCAGAGAATTTGTAAAGGAAGCAATGGTAAAGGCATCCCTAAAAATGGTGCTAATATAATCACCCACAGTTCACCACAATTCCCGGTTAATGTATATTTAATAAACTTACGGACGTTATCGTAAATCACTCGTCCTTCTTGAGTCGCTGCCACAATCGTGGCAAAGTTATCATCGAGCAGCACCATATCTGCCGCTTCTTTCGCCACATCTGTACCCGTTAACCCCATTGCTACGCCAATCTCGGCTTTTTTTAAAGCGGGTGCATCGTTGATGCCATCCCCTGTCATTGCCACAATATGTCCCCGGTTTTGCAGCGCCTGAACAATATCTAATTTGTTCTGGGGCGAAACTCTGGCATAAACAGACACCTCATCAACCCTTTCGCTTAAGTCTGAGAGTGACAGTTTTGCCATATCCTGACCCGTTAACATTAAACCGTTGCTAGAAATACCCACTTCTGAGGCAATATAGCGAGCGGTTAGGGGGTGATCTCCGGTAATCATCATGGGGCGAATTCCGGCTTTCTGACAAGTCAGAACCGCCTGTTTGACTTCCGGGCGCGGCGGATCGATCATACCAATCATGCCGATAAAAATCAGGTCTTTCTCTAAAACATCTTCGTGTCGTTCTAGGGGAAGTGTGGCGAGGAGGTGAGATTCTATGGGACGAACCGCGATACCGAGAACACGGATTCCATTTTCCGCCAGTTGGTTATTGGCATGAGAAATTTTTTCATACCAACTATCGTTTAATGGGGTAATCTGATCATCAAACCAAACCTGAGTGGAAATATCTAAGAGACTATCAACGGCACCTTTGGTAAAGGCAATATAGGACGCCTGATTAAAGAGTAATTCCCAAGGCTTAAGCCAACTTAGCTCATCGGGACGTTTGTCTGTGGCAGTTGGGAGTTCGTGAACCGTGGTCATGCGTTTGCGTTCAGCGTCAAAGGGAACCTCGGTTATCCGTTCAAAAGCATAGTCTATATCCGTTTTCCATAAACCAAAACGGGTGGCGGCGACAATCAGAGCGCTTTCTGTGGGATCTCCAAGCACCTGAATTGGGTTGGCTCGCTCCAGATGGAACTCCACGATCGCATCATTACACAGAGTCGCCGCCGTGAGTAGTAAGGCGGTGGTGGGTTCCTCTTTTAACAGCTTAGACTGTTCATCCTTCTGTGAGGGCATCATTAACTCATCAAGTTCTGGCATCGCCAACTCAATTTGATGCCCAATCACGTCCAGATGAGTAACCGTCATCCGATTCTGGGTGAGGGTACCGGTTTTGTCCGAACAAATCGTTGTTACCGAACCCAAGGTTTCCACGGCGGGTAATTTACGAATCAAGGCTCGCTGTGTCAGCATCCGTTGAGCGCCCAATGCTAAGGCGATGGTGACGACGGCGGGTAATCCTTCGGGAATCGCGGCAACGGCTAAACTGACTGCCATGAGGAACATCAAGCGAACCGATTCGCCCTGGAGTAGCCCCAAACCAAAAATAACCAGGACTAAGATTAAAATCGCGATCGCTAATATCCATCCTAATTGGTCTAACCGTTGCTGGAGGGGGGTTGCTTCCCGTTCTATCCCCTGAATCGCTTTGGCAATCTGACCGAGTTCTGTCTTCATGCCTGTTTCTGTCACCACGGCTAATGCCCGCCCATAGCTAATCACTGTACCCATGTACGCCATGTTCTGTCGCTCTGCCAAAGGCAGATTAGCTGTGGTAATCTTCTGGGCAATTTTATCAATGGGTTCAGATTCCCCGGTGAGTGAAGCTTCTGAGGTGCGGAGATTGCTGCTTTCGAGCAACCGACAGTCAGCCGGGACTAAGTTTCCAGATTCTAGGATAACGATATCCCCCGGCACCAGTTCACGGGCGGACAGTTGTTCGAGGATGCCATCGCGACGCACTTTCACCGTCGGAACCGCCAGCTTTTTCAGTGCTGCGATCGCGCGTTCGGCTTGGTATTCTTGGCGAAAGCCGAGGATGGCATTAAATACCACAATTGCGAAGATCGCGATCGCATCCTTATATTCACCCAACAGAGCCGAAATCACAGCCGCCACAATCAGCACCACCACCACCGTTGCACTAAACTGCTCCCACAAGATTTTCCAGGGGCTTTCCAGGGGGCGATCGTTTAACTCATTGAGTCCGTAGATGTCCTGACGTTGACGAGCCTCTTTGTGACTTAACCCGATGGTGGCATCGGTATTAAGCTGTTTGAGAACATCGACAAGATTGAGAGTATACCAGGTAGTCATTGGTCATTGGTGATGGTTGATTGTTGATGGTTTATGGCTCAAGGCAATGGCATAAGACCGAAGACATAAGCCATAAGCCATAAGCCAAAACGATTAATCTTCTAAATCTTCATTACTCGCCACGCTACCGCCACTAACGGTTACCAAGTCAATTTGTTGACGGTAGTAATCCACGCTCTTGACTTGAACTTCTACATGATCGCCCAATCGATAAGCTGTGCGGTTTTTCCGACCGACTAAACAAGCATGACGAGAGCGATATTCATACCAGTCATCTTTCAGGGAACTGACATGAACCAATCCTTCCACCAACAAATCTTCAATTTCGACAAAGAATCCATAGGATTGCACTCCTGTAATTAAACCACTGAATACATGACCGGTGCGTTCTTTCATCTGCTCGGCTTTTTTCAAGCCCTCTAAATCAATTTCCGCATCTTCGGTTAGCTTTTCCCGGTCATTGAGATGGGGAACCAAGGTGCTTAATTGACTTTCCAACTCTTGTTGAATATCAGGGGGTAAAACATTCCAGTTAATATTGCCATGGGCGCTACTGTGGTGAAGATTGACCCGATCTTTAGACCGAGTGGTACGGCGATCGCGTCCTTCTAAGAAGGTGTACTCTAAGACCCGTTGGACAAATAAATCCCCATAGCGCCATACGGGAGAGACAGCGTGGCAATAGCTGGTATCATCAGCTAAACCAAAGTGCAATCCAGGTTTAGAACTATAACCAATCGGTTTTAAGGTTCCCTGAAGTAAGTGATTCAGGACTTTAGCCGCCGTTGATTTCGCCAACATTTGGGTCAAGCGCTGATAATCTTGGGACGTCACATCTTCCTCCAAGGATTGCTCGACATCGAGTCCTAGATTACTCCCTAACTTGAGCAAATCTTCCAGCCGTTCTAAATCGGGAGTCGGATGGACACAGTAAATTCCTGGCAAGGATAAGGCGTGCAAATGGGATGCTACCACTTTATTTGCCAGTACCATCAGTTCTGTCAGGAGCGATCGCAACGGCATAGACGCCGAAACCATTATCGCACCGTGTCGTCCTTCATCTTTGCTGTGGGGAAGGGGTCGAGCAATGGCTTCTTTTGGCAATGTTCCATTCAATTCAAAGGCGCCTCGTTGCTGTCGCACGGCTCTGAGTGCTGGAGACAAGCTAAAGAAGAGTTCCTTGAGCTTTTCTACAATCGGTGCGAGTTCGGGTTTGCTTTGTTCATGTCCTCCTAATAAAGCCTGTGCTTGTTCATAACTGAGCTGGTGATCTACGTGGATAACACTGGGTTGAATTTCAAATTCTACGAGTTGTCCGGATTCAGTTAAAGTTAACAGCATTGAAAGGGTTAAGCGATCTTCACCGGGTACGAGGGACACCTGAGACAGGAGTTTTTCCGGGAGTATGGGTAGAACCGTATCTCCCAAATACACAGCAGTTCCTCGCTTTCGCGCCTCTCTATCGAGGGGTGAGTCTAGGGGTATCCAATGGGCTACATCTGCAATATGGATGCCTACCTGCCAATTTCCGGTCTTGGTTTTTTCTAGAGTAAAGGCATTTTCGACAATGGCGCTATCTAGGGAGTCTGATTTGTCTTCTATCGTCATCGTCAGCCGATTCCGCAAATCCAGGCGATTTTTCAAATCGGTCTTGCGGAGTGAGTCGGGTAACCCTTCGACAGCCTTTAACACTGAATTGGGAAATTGGCGGCGCAGATCGTGTTTACAACAAACTATATCCGTATCGGCGGCGTCTTCGGCATCACTTCCCAAAACGCGAGCCACTTTGCCCAGGGGTGGGTTTTGTCCCAGGGGATAGCGCAGAACTTGCACATGAACTAGATGATCAACCGCCTCCTCCAGAGGGGCGATGTTGGGTCGCAGATCTAGTTCAAATAGTAGGCGATCATCCAGGGGGACAGCGTGATAAGTGCCATCTTCAGCCTGTCTGACTCGTGCAAGTACCGAGGGATTCACTCGCTCAAGAATCAACCGTACCTGTCCTTCTGGAGAACGGCGACGACTTCCTTCTTTGGTAACTTTGACCAAAACGCGATCGCCATTCCAAGCGCTACTCAGATGATTCTTTTGAATGTAAATATCATCGGCGCCTTCAACATCTTGAATGGCAAAGCAAAATCCTTTACTCGAACAGCGCAGTTTGGCTTCGACCACATCCTCTTCATAGACTCGTCGATACCGACCCCGTTCTTTTTCCAAAATGCCAACTTTCTCCAGCACATCCAGAGCAATCTGGAGTTTTTGCATATTTTCGTCGTCCTGACACCCCAGTTTCTTTTCCAAAACTTTTGGGGCGACTGACTTGTCATCGGTAAAATTGGAGAGTAATGTAGCGATTGAAAATTCCATCCAACAATCCTTTTTTTTCTTTGATTCGGCGTTTACTTGAATTTGCCTAATGGCAATACGCTACCCGTAGCGTTAGTGTGGGGGAGTTTACTCCAAACGTGGAGGGTCAATGGGTAACGGTGCTTTCCAGTTGCTCCCATTGACCTATATCCGTGTTCTCTGACTGAAACTGACGCTCAAATCACTCATAAAAGAAGGGCTGAGAGAATCCCGTGGATTTGATGCCAGAATGCTTACCGATCAAGATCGCTATGGCAACGGTAATGGCATCTCTTGCCAGAAGAGCTATTTTCCTTTTCGAGAACGATCGCGCCTCATCTGACGGAGCAGTCATAGAAATAGAATAGGATCTGTCAGAATACAACCGTCTCTTCAGGGACGCGATCGCGAGCGGATAGGGCTTGAGCTATCCAGTTCAGGTTTACGGACACACGTTAACCCACGACCTGTTTCGGATAATTGCCGCTGTTCGCTCGCTGGCGTCGCGTTGCGGCAAGAGTCCGTGAGTTACAGCTCACTTGGGACAGTATGTCATTATTGTAGATTCTCGTACCCCTACCTTGGAAGTCAAGCATCAAAAGTTATGCCTTTAAACGTCGGTTGTTATGCCGAAGTTCAACAGGTGGAAAATAATTGGTAAATTTGTACTAAATGCCCGTTCACCAAAGGGTGGCTTATACTTGCCCATTCTTGTTCCGGGTCGTTTCAAAAGCCACAGGACTGTCCTGAGTCATTTATGTAACTTTATGTTACATGTTTGGATCGACACGCCCTCACCGTACCAACAATACTGTCGTTGTCTATCCGGACAGTCCGAAATATATCGTGTCAATGTACCGCGTTGAGTAAAGTTTAATGGAGTATATGTTGAATAAATTCCGAGTTTGTTATCCTCAAGGGAACCTGATTAGTGAGCTTTTAGCCATCGATCACGGTCAGTATATCGTGCGTGTCAGCGTGGAAATCGATGGCGTAACCCGGTCAACCGGTCTAGCTGCTGCTAAAACGGTAGAATTAGCAGAAGACCAAGCAAGACTTCGAGCAATAACCGTTTTAGCGATTGATCACGAGAGTACTACAGACGCCGAAACGTCCCCACCCCTTAGCCATCCCCAAACGTCAGTAGCGGCGGCTGAAGTTCCCTCATCCCCTGAGTCAATTCCCAACTCGCCTCCCGCTTTTTCCTCAGAAAGTCTGGAATCAACACCTGAGGTTGAAGACACTCCAAGCCCTAGTCCAATAGATACCCACCCCATATCGGAAAAATCCACTCAAACCCCTGAACCGAAGGAAACCCTCCCAGAGACGGTTGAGCCACCCCCTTTGACTGAGACAAAATCCAGCCCAACCCCTGAACCGACAGTAACGCTTCCTGAGACAGTTGAGCCGCTTTCCTTAACGGAGGAAGTATCAGCACCACAGACACCCATGTTTAAGGAAGAAACACCCACCCCAGTGGGAGTCACTCAGTCTTTGTTTGAGCCAGAATTAACACCACCCCCATCTGATGCACCTGCACAAAAGGAAGCTGAACCCGATAGTCACAATCAACCCAAATCCGAAACACCCATTGACTTTTCCGAAATTATTGCCCGAACCAATGTAGAACTCAAACGGCTGGGTTGGACAAATCAACAGGGACGGGATTACCTCATCGAAACTTATGGTAAGCGATCGCGTCAGTTGTTAACCGATGAAGAGTTACTCGACTTCTTGCATCATCTCGAATTAGAACCGACACCCGAATAATCGGGTATGAGTTTTGAATGTTGTGTAGGGGCGGGTTTCACTACTATCCTTTCTTATTTCAAAAGGGATGTAACTCGCGCCCGCCCCGACTAAGTTTTGAGTGAACTTAGAACTCAAAACTCTTGCCAATTCAAATTGGCTAGCCCACCTTAGCTGGAGTCTTGGTTGCAGAAGGACGCCGATCAATCACTTGATCGATTAAGCGGTACTCCTTGGCTTCCTCGGCTGACATAAAGAAGTCCCGTTCTGTATCTTCAGAAATTCGGTCAAGGGGTTGACCCGTATGTTCAGCCAAAAGGTGGTTGAGCCGTTGTTTGTGATACAGGATTTCTTTTGCCTGAATTTCAATATCACTCGCCTGTCCTTGAGCGCCGCCTAAGGGCTGGTGAATCATAATTCTGGAATGGGGTAAGCTCATCCGCTTACCCTGCGCCCCAGCACTCAGGAGAAACGCACCCATACTCGCCGCCAAACCCACACAGATGGTGCAGACATCGGGACGGATTTGATTCATGGTATCGTAAATCCCCATTCCTGCGGTTACAGAACCACCAGGGGAGTTGATATAGAGGTAAATGTCTTTTTCGGGGTCATCGGCTTCTAAGAACAACAGTTGAGCCACAATTAAGTTAGCTAAATCTGAATCAACCTGTTGTCCGAGAAAAACGATACGTTCCCGCAGCAGACGAGAGTAGATGTCAAAGGCGCGTTCACCGCGACCCGATTGTTCGATAACTGTAGGAATCATGCAAATTACGCTAATCTTAAGCTGATATTCTTCTAGATTGTAGCGAGTTGGCTCAGGATGAGGGATGAGGGATGGGGGAGCAGAGGGAGCTGGGGGAGCAGAGGGAGCAGAGGGAGCTGGGGGAGCAGGGGGAGCAGGGGGAGCAAACAAATGACTAATAACGAATGACGATTAAAGTACAATATCTCGTCCTTGGTCTGTAAAACGAACGTCTTTAATATTGAGTCTGGGGTTTTCTAACAATGTTTTGCGGATACTACCAAATAATGCCAATTGTTCGCACATCGAGAGGGAGATAAATTGACGTTGGGAATCCGGAGATAAGCGCAAATCGATAGTAGCAATACCGTTATTGAGGTTAACGCGATAACCCGTTAAATCCAAGTCACCCGAACTAACTTGGGCGATAACGTTTCCCACGGACGCCGTTACTGGGGTTTCTGCTGCAACAGCAACGGGTTCAGGGATAAGGGTTTCACATTGGCTGTCAGTTCGATAAATATTAAGAGTTATGGTTTTGACAGCATCAGCAGGTTGGGGAGTCGAGGCTGGATTCACTTCAGGGATGACAGAGGAATCGGGTTGAGCGATAAGGGAGGCGGTTGAGTCAGGATTTGCCGTAGTCAGAGATGATGACTCAGAGGAATTTTCGACAAGATTACTAGGAGTTCCCTTACCATTTGCGGCTAGCCAACCCCAGCTACTGAAACCAGCAATAATAATTCCTGCGATCGCGGGGATAAAATACGGTTGAATACGATTCATAGTCGAGAGCTGATTGCCTCAGGTAGATGTTCCTCACTTAGGATTCGAGGTGACTGGCTACTCATCCGGATCAAAATCGTTCAACGGCTGGATTGCTCTAAAATAATAAAGACGTGACCGAGGCGGACAACATGGAAGGCAAACGATTAATTCATACTCTGCGACTCAAAAACTTACTATCCTATGGTAGTGAAGGTGAAGAAATTGAATTGCAGCCTCTAAATTTGCTTATTGGTCCTAATACCTCTGGTAAATCTAATTTAATTGAAGCCATTGGACTCCTCAGAGCTATACCCAAAAATTTGATGACGGCAATTCGTCAAGGTGGTACTATCCGCGAGTGGTTTTGGCAGGGGGAACAGGAAAACCCCATAGCTGAAATTGAGGCAACTATAGATTATCCAACTATCCCTTTGCGCTATAGATTGAATTTCACTGAAGTGCATCAAAACCTAGAGATTGTAGATGAGTGTATAGAGAATCAATACAAAACTCGCCCAGATGATGAAGATGTAGATTTTTTCTATCGTTATCAACAGGGGAATCCCTTAATTAACTTTAAAGATCAGGGGATCAAACCCATGACGACAAAAAATCCCCTTGTGAATAATCAGTCGATTATAGCTCAAATCAGATCCCCTCAACAAAATCCTGAAATTACCTATTTATATAATCAGTTTAAAGATATTTGTATATATAATGAATGGCATATTGGTTCTACGTCAAAATTAAGAAAGCCTCAAACTACATCTCTACCTGAACATCCTCTCCTAGAAGATGGAAGTAATATGGGTTTAGTTTTTAATTATTTACAATATCAGTTAGGAAGCAGGACGATTATTGATTACATCAAAAAAAATTATGAAGATGTTGAAGAAATTATTGTCAGAATATCTGGTGGTACAGTTCAATTATTTATCCGTGAAGAGGGTATAATTCAACCCCTGCCTGTTAATCGGCTTTCCGATGGCACAATCCGTTATTTGTTCTTATTAGCTATACTCCTTGATCCAAATCCCCCACCACTCATCTGTATTGAAGAACCAGAAATTGGTTTACATCCGGATATTTTACCCACCATTGCTGAATTACTGATTGAAGCATCTGGGCGAACACAATTAATTGTTACCACTCATTCCGATGCTTTAGTTTCCGCACTTCCGCCTGAAGCTGTACTGGTATGTGAGCGAGATGAAAAAGGCACTCACCTGCAACGTCTCGATCCGGAAAATCTCAAAGAATGGCTGGAAGAATTTTCTCTAGGTCATCTCTGGCGTATGGGTGAAATTGGGGGAACTCGATGGTAAAAGAAATCCACATCTATATTGAAGGTGATCCTCAACTACGTCAGGGATTTCGTCATTTCTTTCAGCCTCTCTATAAGGTGGCAAAACGTCAAAATGTTAAAATGAAAACACTTAAACTGTGTGGGTCTAGAGGAGATACCTACAAAGCGTTTAGAATTGCGCTTAAAAAACATCCAGATGCTTTTATTGTCATGCTGGTTGATGCAGAAGGAGCGGTTGATGATCAACAAAAACCCTGGGAATACCTGAAAAATAGGGTTGAAGATCAGTGGGATTCCTTGGGGACTGATAACACCCACTGCTATCTTATGGTTCAGACAATGGAATCCTGGTTTGTTGCTGATATTGAAGCTTTAAAGGATTACTATGGTAAGGGATTTCAAGAAAGTGCTATCCCAAAAACTTCCCAGGTCGAGAACATCGATAAAAATAAACTTGAATCATCTCTAAAAGCAGCTACTTGTAAAACAATAAAAAAAGACTATCACAAAACTCGTCATGCGGCACAAATTCTCGAACGGTTAGATGTGGCAAAAGTCCGTCAAGCTGCACCGAGTTGCGATCGCCTTTTCACGACGCTCACCCAAATCATGGAACCAGCGACAGATTGAGGACTCGCGGTGGTACACTTAATCTGATAGACCCACCCTTGGCTTGCTTGGAATTGAGATAGAATAAGCTGGGGAGATGATTTTTCAGCTTATGGCAAAAATCGGGAAAAAGGAGTATTAGAGATGGGCATTGAAAATAGAAGATGGAAAGGATTATTTGCGCCAACTGAGGTTGTTGAACTGAAACAAATGTGTTTAACACCAGGAGAGATATTTCAACCTGGAAGATATAAGGCTGAAGATTTACCTGATATCGCTTTTGAAATGGGTTTGGTTGAGGGTATTTCTAAGGCGGAAGAACAAAAAGATAAAACTGGAGATGTTGATAAATAAAGAAATTGGTGAGCATAGAAATTATATTTTTTTAACGCAGAGGAGCGCAGAGGTTAACGCAGAGGGCGCAGAGGGAGTTGGCGGATTTGGCAAAGAAATTTTGGGGAAGAAATAAGGGGGAGACAATATGAGAACTAACCCTTATGTTTGGTTAGAAGATTCTCTTGTCACTATCCACAAAGCTAACTGGTATCGTTCAGTCCAAACGCTGCAAAGTCGTCCGGGTGCGGTGGTAAAATTGGCAGGGCGAGAGGTGATTAATTTTGCGAGTAATGATTATCTGGGATTGGCGGGGGATGATCGCTTAATTGAAGCGGCGATTAGGGCGACAAAGGACTATGGTACAGGGAGTACGGGTTCTCGGTTACTCAGTGGACATCGGGAATTGCATCGAGAATTGGAATGTGCGATCGCATCCCTGAAACAAACTGAAGACGCACTGGTATTTAGTTCTGGCTACCTGGCAAATTTAGGTGCGATCGCGGCTTTAATCGGAAAGCGTGATTTGATTCTGGCAGATCAGTATAATCACTCTAGCCTAAAAAATGGGGCAATTTTAAGTGGTGCAACGGTTATCGACTACGCCCATGCTGATATAGAAGACTTACAGCGTCAACTGGTTCACCATCGGCAAAATTACCGCCGTTGTCTCATCGCCACTGATAGCGTTTTTAGTATGGATGGGGATCTGTGTCCTTTGCCTGAAATTGTATCACTTGCTGATCAATTTAGCTGCATGGTATTGGTAGATGAAGCCCACGCTACTGGTGTTTTAGGGACTACAGGTGCAGGCTGTGTAGAACATTTTAGCTGTACTGGACAACCCTTGATTCAAATGGGAACCCTGAGTAAAGCGTTAGGAAGTTTAGGGGGATATATCGCAGGTTCAGCGACTTTAATTGATTTCTTGAGAAATCGCGCCTCTAGCTGGATTTATACCACTGGATTATCTCCGGCTGATACCGCCGCCGCTTTAACCGCGATTGAAATTATCCAAAAAGAACCCCAACGTCGCGCTAAACTCTGGCAGAATGTAGAAATGCTCCAATCTCTAATTACCCAAACATTACCCCATCTCAAATTATTGCCGTCTGAATCTCCTATTCTCTGCCTTCAATTTCCCAGCGCTAAAGACGTTCTCACCACGGCACAACAGCTAAAAACAGCAGGTATTTTTGTCCCAGCAATTCGTCCTCCCACCGTTCCCACCAGTCGGATTCGCATTTGTGTAATGGCAACTCATGAACCAAGCCACCTCCAACAATTAGTGAAAAATTTTCTCAGTATTGTTCCCTCCCCTTGCCAAGGGGAGGGTTAGGGAGAGGTCAGATCCCTGGTTAATTGACCAACAGCTCCCTTCCAGTCGCCGGAGTCCCCAGGGGGTTACTCGCTCCTTGAAGAATGACTAACTATGGGGTTAGCCACATACTTAAAGTCGGGTGCAGAATTCCACGGCTTATCACCTTGTTGAGGAGTTCCGTCTGACTCAGTTGATAAGTTATAGTACAGATCAACAGTGCTATCGGGTTCGATGTTGCCAAACATTGGATCAGTGAGCTTACCCATAGAATTTAATGCATTCATAAACATCTTTGTATGGGAAATTTCGCGGGTGAGTAGGTGTACAAGCGTCTCTTTTGTTCCCGGATCAGGCGCTATTTTGATTAGTGCTTCGTAGGTTTGACGAGCGCCAGCTTCCGCGCCAATATTTGCTCGTAAGTCACGGACAATATCGCCACCTTCATTAATATAAGCAGCTGTCCAAGCCGACCCTTGACTATCTAAGAAATGAGGACCCATTCCCCGTACTGCAAATAGCGTACTTTTGTAAGCGTCAGTCTGATCAACATTCTTGGTGTGGGATTCAATCAGTTTGCCAATCATCTCTAAATGGCTAAACTCTTCAACAGCGATATCTTGAAGCATATTCCGGATGGAAGGATCTTCACAGTGAAAAGATTGCACCCAATACTGTAAAGCCGCAGTGAGTTCACCCGTAGCTCCACCGAATTGTTCTAACAGAAGTTGTGCAAATTGAGGATGTTCTGTCTCAATATTAACTGGCTGAATGGTCTCTTTCTTGTGAAAAAACATAAATTCCTTTTGAGTATAGCTATAGAGGAAAAACCTGCCTGCACAGTTATTCAAAAACTAACTGCGCTTAAATATCAGAATAATGTATAACTCTTAATCGCACCTTGAACTAAAGATAGAAACTTATTGGTAAATGATCTTAAATATAAGTTTAAGAAAATATACCTTGAGAGATAGAGATTCTCAATCCAACTCGAATTAGTAGGGTGGGTTGAGAGACTCTGGAGACGGGGGAACCCGAAGAGAGGAAGACAGAATAACTTACGCCTTACTGAATTTCTTCCTTTATCGCCTTGAATTGTAGTACTTTAATTTGTAGGGAGAAAGAACTACTCCCGACAGTCCGGCTTATCTCCCTTGTCCGCCACTCCCCGACTTAAATTATGAGCCTGCGCCAGAAAACCCTACTCCTCATCGGTCTCACCCTTGCGGGTTTAATCGGTGTCCTCTACGCCAGTCTATCACTGATTTTAATCCGCAGTTTCGCGCAAATTGAGGAACAACATGCGTATCGTAATGTGCGACGGGTACAGGAGGCGGTATTCGAGGAATTGGACAGTTTAGCTGTTTTAGCGGCTGATTATGGTGAGTGGGATGATACTTATGGGTTTATTGAAAGTACCAATCGAAGTTATATTCAGGAGAATCTATCAGATACAAATCTGACTAATATCAACCTAAACCTGGTTTTATTCTTTAACCGTCAAGATAAGCTCGTTTTTGGTAAACATTTTAAGTTAGACCAGCAGCAAGAAACCCCTATTCCCACTCCCTTAATCCAACAACTGAATTCCGAGAGTGTCCTACTACAGCACCCGGATACTACGAGTAGCATTACAGGTTTAATTCTCTTACCCCAGGGACCACTAATGATTGCCTCTAACCCGATTCTCACCAACGAGGAAGCAGGTATAATACGTGGGTCTTTGATTATGGGTCGCTACCTCAATGACCAGCGAGTTGAGGCATTAGCTAAACTCACCCAACTCAATCTTAAGGTCTACCGACTCGATAATACTCAATTACCTGCTCAATTACAAACTGTGCGGTCTACCCTATCTCAGCAGGATTCCAAACCCAATCAAACTCCCATCTTGATCCAGATTATAAGCCCAGAAGCGATCGCAGGTTATACCCTACTCCGCGATATCTCTGGTCAGCCCGCTTTACTCGTCCAAATCGACATCCCGCGAGAAATCTATCAACAAGGTCGCGTTAGCCTACGTTATCTTATTCTATCCCTCTTAGGCTTAGGGATTCTCTTTAGCGTAGGCACTCTTTTTCTCTTGGAAAAAATGGTACTGTCTCGCCTAGCTAGACTGAGTAAAAATGTACAGCAAGTTGGCACGAGTAATGACCTCTCGCTGCGAGTTAGCGCCAAGGGGAATGATGAATTAACCCACCTAGCACAAAGGATTAACTCTATGTTAGATGCCTTAGAGTCTTCTGCCAAAAACCTGATTACTGAACGAGAAAAGGCAGAAAATCTACTCCTGAATATCTTGCCAGCATCTATTGCCAAACGCCTGCAAAAAGACTCAGATACCATTGCCGATAGTTTTGAAGAAGCCACAGTTCTCTTCTCTGATATTGTGGACTTTACTCGCCTATCGGGAGAAATCTCACCCACCGAACTGGTCAATCTGCTCAATGAAATTTTCTCGCGATTTGACCGTTTAGTGGAACTCCATGGCTTAGAAAAAATTAAAACGATTGGGGATTCCTATATGGTTGTCGGCGGATTACCCTTACCGCGTCGAGATCATGCTGAAGCCGTTGCTGAATTTGCCCTGGATATGCAAGGGGAAATTGATGCGGTTAATGCTCAACAAGGGCAAGCTTTCAGGATGCGTATTGGCATTCACAGTGGTCCGGTAGTCGCTGGGGTGATTGGGTTGAAAAAGTTTATTTATGATTTGTGGGGCGATACAGTTAATATCGCCAGTCGCATGGAATCCCATGGTCTTCCTGGTTATATTCAGGTTTCCGATGCCACGTATGAACACTTAAAAGATAAATACGTTTTTCAAGAACGTGGTTCAATTCATGTTAAAGGTAAGGGAGAAATGACCACATACTTTCTCAAAGAGCGTAAACAGAATGAATCGGATAAGTAGGTTGGGTCGAAGAATGAAAACTAACTGTAGGGGCGGGTTTAGCCATTTAATTGGAATACCTACGGATAACCTTTCCACAAAACCCGCCCTTCATCAACATTAAAGATGCCTAATAACCAATGACATAAACGAATGACAAATGACAAAATCAATCAGCCATCAATAACCAAAACCCGGTATACGTCATTCCCGAATCATCCGGTTGCACCAATAAAAAATTCAACCCCTGACTCTGTTGCTTACGCTGTTCATACAACCTCGCCGCCGCAGCAACCTCTTCATCTTCAAATGTTGCCATCACCCAGCGTTCTACTAACCCCGCCTCTAAAATTAACCCATCCGGCGCACCTGGGATATAATTAAGTGTTACAGGTAGCACCTTTTGCAGCCAACGTGCCAATGGCATGGACTGGCGTCCCCCATCAATCACAACTCCAGGAATAGCTACCGTTGAGGCTAAACCTAAATGGAAAGGTAAGAGTTCATTTGGCATCTGTAAAATCGGAATCGGGCGTTGGGCAAACCCCTCCTCAATATCCCCTGCGGGAATAGTAGCAAATCGCCAGCGATCGCCCCAGAGATTTTCGGGTAAGGGTACAGGTGGCGGTTTGTCCAAGCCAAGGGGGTTGTACGCTTCCCCTGTGTAATTCTCGTGCTGTTGATACTGCAAGGCTATTTCTTGTAATCGTTGCTTTAAGGCTGGAGTGCGTCGTGTCGCTTCTACCTTAATCCCCAATCGTTCTCCAACCTCCTGAAACAAATTGAACGACTGGGGGCGAAAGACTTGAATAGCATCCGGTAACCCTGTTTTAGCCGCCGCGACTTGCACCTGAGACACCAACCAATCAGGGGTTACCTCTGGCTGAGGACAGAATGATTGATAGATAACGTTGCCTATAGTATCGCCAATCAATAATTCCCACAAAACTTGTCCAGTTTCATTTCGCAGGGGACGCCGATAAAAATCCGCTTGCCAAACATTCATTGATAAATACGATGTCTTTTAATATCCTTATGATAAAAGATTAAGCCACAATAAGTGATGGAATGGGAGGCTGCTTTCCCTTTTTCCCAATCCCAACCGTTAACTTTAATTTAGTCCGACTACTTAGTATTTGGGCTGAAACCTATGATTTACAAAAGTTAATACTTACCTAAATTCCCTAAAAAAAGAGGGTTGACTGCCCTCTTCTGTACCAAATGGTATTCAATTATCAAAAGGTAATCAGTTTTGCATATCTATCTTAGATAAGTCCGGGTCCTCTACCACGCTCATCTTTTTCCATCGTCAACTCGCCTTCGCGTTCTTCATCGAGTTGTTGAAGTTCTTGGCGACGTTTAGCCGTCTCTTGTTCTTCTTTTTCGCGCAAGTCACCCGGTTCGTTGACATACATTTCGGGTTCTATGGCAAAGTTATTTACCAAGCCTTCGTTGTCTACTGTATAACCTTCAGTGGTGTCGATACTATCAGGATTGCTTTGCTTATCTTGCGTAATTTTTGCCTTATAGTTATCTCCTTCCCGTTCTTTACGGGCGGCTGTTTCCGCCGGAACGATGTTTCTGTCGTAGTTATCGGATTTAATTTGCTCTTTTGTCTTGGCTTGGCGATCTGAAGGATTTGTCTGAGCCATAATAAGTCCTCGAAAATCATCAATATGTATTCCACTTCTCAATTTACAGAAGAATTAATTAACGTACATCCCTCTGGCGAATTAAATTGAATCCACTGTTGAGGCGTTTAGAACAAATGCATCCATCTAGGGGCTTAAACTATAAACAGTACCGCTTTTTTATAGAGACTAGAGATCACACAGATCACACAGATGGGGGACACAAGGGAGATGGGGGCGGGCGCGAGTAACATCAGGGTGACAACAAATCTTAATAGTGAAACCCACCCCGACAAACCAGGTTCCACTAGCCAGCGCGTTGGGTCTTCGCAATCACCTCTTCCCCAATCACCAGAAAAGTGGGGCGAATTGGTGATAAAAGTTACAATAGTCCAGAGAGTCCCTTAAAAACAAGGGTTGACTTATTGGGCAAAATGTGTGTAAGTAAAAACAACGGTTTATCCTCTCTGGCATCCCCTTTTTGATGTATTACTTATTACTTATTACTTCATCGTAGTTATGTCATCATCTCGAAAGCCGCCTTATATGAGAGACTTTGCTCAGTTTGAGCAACATGTAGCAACTATTTTTCAAAACGAGGGGTGGACAGTCACCACTCCCGACCCCAAGCCGCCGGAGTATGATTTAGTGGTTAGCAAAGAGGGTCAAGTTGGTGCGGTTCATCTGAAATGGTTGATTAGTAATGTCCAAAAACCCCAAATCCTCAGATTTTTAGGGTTTTTAGAATCGAAAGCAGGTCAAAACTTTAACTGTGGCTTTTTTCTCACTACCAAAGGCTATGGTGCGCCCGCGAATGCTTTAATTCGCTCTTGGGGTTCAGATGCTAAAATTCAATGTGGAATTACGGCGGATAACCAAATTCTCTGGGTTAATGAAGATGAATTACCACCGCCAGAACCACCGAAACCAGGTAAAATTTATGTTGGGGTTTTTACCTGTAAAGGTGGCGTTGGCAAAACGACAGTATCTGCTCATTTAGCTGGCGCGTTTGCTTTGGAAGGATTTAATGTAGCACTCGTCGATTTAGACCCGGAACAAAACCTGCAAAAGCTATTAGGAGATGGGGTGGATGTCCCCCGCCCTAGAGGTGTTGGGGCGAGTACCTATATTGCTGTCTATGATTGGCGTGAGTGGCATGAAGATGCAGCACGGGATTGTAAAGTAGTCGTTTGTGATTGCTCACCTGCCTTAGAACGTAACCCCAAAGAGCTGGTGAGTCAATTTGACTATTGTATTATTCCGACTACCTTAAATCCCTTGGGACTGAACAAACATGGTCAAGTGATTAAAGATACGGTAAAAGGAATCCGAGAACTCAATCAACAAGCTCACTTATTTGTGCTGGTCAATAATTTTAAATATCCGGGGTCTAAGAGGCGATTGCGGTTGCTCAGAGATACGTTTTTGAATACGTATAATGAGGTTAAAGCATTCGACAATAAGTTTCATTGTATTGATCCAAAATACGCTTGTATTCGCTCTAGTGATCAACTGTATTATTGGGGAATTCATTTACTGGAAAATCCCGAAGAAGCTCGCAGTGAGTTAGCGTTTAAACTGGTGGGCGGAATTTGTTATCCCCGCGATGATTTTATTAATCTAGCCGATTATATTGAACGGGAAGCGGGGTTAGGCATTCTCAGGACTTAGGGTGACATGGGTGAGCTATAAGCTGGGTAATCTTATCAGGCTTTTAGTACAGATTGTAGATTTTGTCAATCAATCCAAGGACTTGAATTGATCTGTGATTTCCTCTGTTAACGCAAAGAAAGACTACAGAGAGTAGCCGAGCGATCGCATAACCTGGTAAATCTGTACTCAACCCTATTAGGGGTTTAGCTGTAAGCTTTTAAAATTGTGATGACTACTAACGCTAAATACGTCCTCGCCCTTGATCTCGGTACCACGGGGAACCGAGCGATTCTATTTGACAAACAGGGTGCGATCGCGGGACAAGTTTATCAGGAATTCACCCAACACTATCCCAAACCCGGTTGGTTAGAACATGACCCCCAAGAAATTTGGCGGGATACTCGCGCCTGTATAGAGCAAGTTTTAAAGGATAAGGGGGTGTCAGCCTCAGAGATTGCGGCGATTGGTTTAACCGTACAGCGCGAAACCTGTTTACTCTGGGATAAAACCACCGGTGAACCGTTGTATAATGCGATCGTCTGGCAGGATCGGCGCACAGCTAACCGATGTCGGGAGTTAAGCCAACAAGGTCATGATGTAGATATTCAAGAACGCACCGGATTAGTCCTGGATGCCTATTTCTCGGCAACAAAGTTAGAATGGCTGCTCAACTGGGTGCGCCAAGAAAAACCGGATACGAATTTTGATAACGTATTAGCTGGCACTATTGATACCTGGATTCTCTGGAATCTCACCGGGGGAAAAGTCCACGCTACCGATCACAGTAATGCTAGCCGCACCATGCTGATGAATCTCGCCAATCAGGATTGGGATCACAGCCTCCTAGATTTATTTAGCATTCCCCCTCAGATTTTGCCCCAAATTCAGCCCAGTATGGGACTCTTTGGCAAGACTGAACCGAGTTTGTTAGGGGCACAAATTCCGATTATGGCGATTTTTGGCGACCAACAAGCCGCCTTATTTGCCCACGGTTGCGATCGCCCAGGTATGCTCAAATGTACTTATGGTACAGGCTGCTTCTTGATTTCCCATACTGGCACAGAACTGACGCGATCGGGCAACCGACTTCTCTCCACCGTCGCCTGGACAAACGCGGCAAATGGCAGTGGCGCAGATGTCGCTTATGCCCTAGAAGGTGCGATGTTTACCACAGGGGCTTGTATTCAGTGGCTGCGAGATGGTCTACAACTGATTAATTCTGCTGCCGAAACGGAACCCCTAGCGCGTCAAGTCGAAGATACAAATGGAATCTATTTTGTTCCCGCTCTCAGTGGTTTGGGTGCCCCCCACTGGGATATGAGTGCCAGAGGTGCATTCCTGGGCATTACAGGCGGTGTTAAGCGGGAACATATAGTTCGGGCGGTATTGGAATCCATCGCCTATCAAGTCAGAGAAGTTGTCGATGCGATGAACAAAGACGGCGACACCCCGATCAAACTCCTGAAAGTAGACGGTGGTGCGTCTCAGAATGACTTCTTAATGCAGTTTCAAGCCGATGTCCTCAACATTCCCCTGGAACGTCCCGCCGTTCTCGATGCTACGGCGCAAGGTGCTGCATTTGGTGCAGGGTTAACCGTTGGTTTCTGGGATGATTACCATAAGCTAGTTGCCCAAACCCCCATCGAACGGACTTTTGAGCCGGGAGATGGCAAAAAAGCCGCCCAGGATAATTTTATCTGTTGGCAAAAAGCCGTTGAACGTGCCAAGAATTGGGTGGAGTGACATCCTCCCACAGGGGAATCTCTGATTCCCTGTGGGCTTCTACCTTCCCCGCCCTCACAGGATACTGCTGGCGAATTTAACATTCTGCCCTAGGATGACCGAACTACGTTAGAGCCGAATCATGATTTTATTGGCTTTGACGCTATGCCAGTAACATTCGCCAGCAAAGTCCTTACAGTAGGCGGGGTCGTTCATGTCTAAGTACAAATCATCGAACTTAATTATAAATATAACTAATACTGATTAATCAAGGATTGAATCCGTCAATAGCTTCCATAGGAAACCTGGCAAACCGTTGTCAACACGGCTATTGACTGGGGCTATCAGCAGCACATATCGGGAAATTAATCGGTTAGTGTACCTATAAGAATAACTAATTTAATATTCAATTAACACTTTCATTCCTAATCCCGTTTAATCTTGTTAACTTTTTTTCGTAGTATCAGAAGTAACGCAGAAAAGTCGCCAATCGGCGTGTGCTAGTTGGGTCAGTATACTACAGCACAATTGATTCTGCTGTTTCAAACTAAGAGAGAGGAACACAAATGGCAACTTACAAGGTCACTTTAAAGAACGAAACTGAAGGCTTGAATAGTACCATAGAAGTACCCGATGACGAGTACATTCTCGACGTGGCAGAAGAGCAGGGTATTGATTTACCCTATTCTTGCCGTGCTGGTGCCTGTTCTACCTGTGCTGGTAAACTCGTTAGTGGCGAAATCGATCAGTCTGACCAGTCTTTCTTAGATGACGATCAGATTGAAGCTGGATATATTTTGACCTGTGTAGCTTATCCTAAATCTGACTGCACCATCACCACTCACCAAGAAGAAGAACTGTACTAATTCCGTCCAAATTTCTCAGGCGCTAACTTACGCGCCTAATCCGTGGGGAAAGCAGGAGCACCTTTTGTTGTGTTCCTGCTTTAAGTGTATAGAGGAATACGCAGATCTCCCATACCTGACGTGAGAATAACCTGAAAATAAAAACTCATTTCTTCGCCCAAAGCAAGCCTAAAGTTAAGCTGTTGAGAGACCAAAACAGCTCTAACCATCCACCAATGAATGCTCAAAAATAACTTACCCTTCCAGTTGTAACTGTGTTTCTGTTCTGGGATGAGGTATTGCCTGAGGAATTGGTAACTCTAAACTTCTCGGTGACTTATTTCTTAACTGCTGGAGTTGTTTTCGACTCGCTTTGTCTTTGTTGATAAAACGATTATTGAGAGTTTGGATGTCCTGGAATTCACTTTCGGCGGAAGTAAATAACCACTTACCATCTGAGTCAAACTCAAACATCGAGGTTAAATGACATTGAGTAGGATGACTGTATCGCATGCATCCGCCCTCAGAAGACTTAGCATCGAAAAAAGGGCATTGAATTTGGGAACACGCATTCATAGTAGGCTGTGACATAGGTGAATTTTTCTTCAACCTCAACAGGCACGGAAATTAAGGCATTTCATTCTTACCTTAGCATTATTAGACTACTTTAAGGTTGTTTGGGTTCCTAAATCCTTAATTCTATGACTATAGATATACCCGGGCAACTAAATCTATTAAAGACTTATTCTATAAGGCTTTCATGGAAATACCCATGGGGGGTATGCTTTATGATGGCTTATCATGTTTTGTATTCATGGAATATTCACAGAGTTTCACGGTTGTCTTTACTCATACTTTAAACAACTGCTTGTAACCAATTATTCTTTTAATCAATTAAATTAAAACACCTCAATTATTCTCTCAATCTATCAAATTATTTGGGATAATTTGATACCGAAATAAAAATATTACTCATTATCTTTTGAAAACATAAATTTCTGAAATAATGTAACAAAAGCGACAAAATATTCTCCATTATAGCCAAGGGCGGGTTGTGTTGAGCAGTTATCGGTGAAAATCTTCTGTGAGTGGCTCGTACCCGCCCCTAAAATGAATGTCACACTATTTAAGGTCTCAATTAAAGAAGTCTACTCTATTCTTTGAGAACGCTGACGCTCCTAGCCTACGGCTCGCTTGCCTCGTCACACGAACGGGCTAAAAGCTCGCGTCCCGTTGCAACTGAGATCTTTGCCTTTTTGTATTAAGCTAAAAAACTGGATAAACTAGGTACATCTACCCAATTTCTATGTTGATCAGATTGATGGGTTAAATCCATTAATAATTGCGAATAGACTCCTTCTCGCAGCGAAGGAATCATGGGTTCACCTGTATCAATGCTTTGTACCCACTGATCCACAACCCGAATGAAGGGCGCTAAACGTCCATCAGGGTAAACTTGGGGAAATGCTAGTCGTTTGGGAATGTCCACTTGTGTCAGCGATTCACCAGCCGGTGCTGCCCAAAGATGAAATCCATGGACATAATCGTTTTGATTAGAACTGCCCAAAATCAACGTCCCGCGATCGCCATAGACTTCGACAAAATGCCCCCGTCCATTATAGGTAACAGAACTGAGGCAAAGTTGGCAGGGTGTACCATCGGCTAATTCCAGCATCAGCAGACAAGTATCATCGGCGTCCACAGGTTTCAGCTTCCCCCCTTCACTCGGATCAGGGCGTTCTGGAATTGCCGTACTCCTGAAGGCGCACAACCGACGCACCGAGCCAAAAAGCCAATTAATGTAATCAAAAGCGTGAGAACCCACAGCGCCTAATGCACCTCCGCCCTTCTCTTTTTGGGCGTACCAGTTCCAAACCCGCTGCGCGTCGGCTCGACTGGAGACTAACCAGTCAATTTTAATCAGACGCTTTTGACCAACATAGCCAGATTCTAAGTATTCTGCCAAGAGTTGCCATGCTGGAACAAAGCGAAATTCAAAATCTGGCATCGCCACAACCCCTTGCTTATTGGCAAGGTGATAGAGATCTCGCGTCTCGGTGGCACAGAGGGTCATCGGTTTTTCCAATAACAGATGTTTTCTGGCTTGCAACACCTGCTGCGCCATTTGGTAGTGGAGAAAGGGTGGGGTCGAAATGCTCACGGCTTGAACCTCTGGCATCGCGAGTATATCCTCTACGCGATCGCACCCTTGGGGAATGTTGTGAGATTCAGCCACCGCCCTGGCTTTATCCAGGTTAGGATTGTAAACCGCTACCACCTGTGTGCGGGGGTAAATTTGAAAACCTGGGATATGAATTTTCTGTCCAAATCCAGTCCCGATTACAGCAACTCCAATTTGATTTGTCATTTGTTATTCGTCATTCGTCATTCGTTATTTGTCATTAGACAGGCAACAGGGAACAGGCGAGAGGCAATTTCGAGGCATAGCTTATACCTCATCATTCATGAGTTAGTTTTCTTTGTTCAACCCAGGCAATCACGTCTTTGCCTAAGCAAGTGCCATTAAGTTGGTCAATCTCGCGGATACCTGTGGGACTGGTAACGTTGACCTCGGTGAGATAGCCACCAATCACATCAATCCCTACAAAATACAAGCCATCTTGTTGTAACTTTGGCTTGAGTAAAGCGCAAATTTTTTGCTCTTGGGGTGTAATTTCTGTCGCCGCCACTCGACCCCCAACCGCCATGTTGCCACGAAATTCGCTACCCGTGGGAATGCGATTGACTGCCCCAAGGGGGTCACCATTGAGGAGGATGATCCGCTTATCTCCCTCTTTGGCAGCCGGAAGATAGGTTTGCACCATGACGGGTTCATGCCCCCATTTGGTGCTAATTTCGACTAGGGAATTAAAGTTGCGATCGCCTGCTTCTAGAAACAGAATCCCTTCCCCTGCTTTACCACCTAAGGGTTTAAGCACGGCTGCTCCTTTTTTGGCGACGAATTTCTGGATGGTCAACTTATCCTGACTAACAATGGTTTCAGGAATCACCTCTTTAAATTGCAGAGCGTACATTTTCTCGTTTGCCCGTCGCAAACCCGTCGGTGTATTAATGAGCTGAGTCTTTTTGGGGTTGATGTAGTCAAGAATGTACGTCGCATAGAGGTAGGGAATGGTTACGGGGGGGTCAGTCCGCATAAACACGGCATCCATCTCCTCCAAAGGAAAGGAGACAGTATCCGAGATCGCGTACCAGCGTTCGCTGACTACCCAACGCCCCTCAACGAGTTCGGCTGGGGTTAGCTGCACCTTCTCTAGATTTGCCCAAGCTTGATTATTGACAACCGTTAGCTTTTGAGCCTGAGTAACCCAAACTTCATGACCCAAGGCTTGGGCAGCTTCCATGAGTGCCACACTCGTATCATGACTGGGATTGAGCTTTGAGAGCGGGTCAATGATAAACGCAAATTTCACGCGGGGAATCCTACCTCAGTTGTTAAGTTGCGGCTAATCGTAACATCTTGTTGATTGGGGAAGTGCGAGAGTTTTGACCCTTCGCTTCGCGTATGGCATGGTTTATGGGGGCGGGTTTAGCCACTTTCGTCTTGCTGGTGATGATCACTTTTATTCCAAACCTACCCTGAGTATTCCAGACGTAGTATGCTACCTCTGGAACACTTCTTCCCCATCTCCCCTATCAATCAATGACTCGCCCCTGCTCCATTTTGCAGTAAGGTATCTAGTTCACCTTGCATTTCTAACTCATAAAGGTCGTCGCAACCACCAATATGCTGGTCATTGATAAAAATTTGTGGCAGAGAACGGCGTCCATTTGCCCGTTGTGCCATCTGCTCTCGTGCCCGTTCATCGCCATCGATACAATATTCGTCAAAGTTAACACCCTTTTCCTTGAGCAGTGCTTTAGCCCTTATACAGAAAGGGCAGCGGCTCCAAGTATAGATTTCGACCTTGGGTTCCATGATCTTTTCTCAACGTCAGCAACATTTCTTGAATTTTAGCTTTCTTCGCCGGAAACCCCACGCTCACCCGCCCCACCGATTCACCCGTTACAATTGATGGATAAGGTAAGCTATTTTTATCTTGCCCCTGTAGACCTTTGGGGATGACCGACCCATACCAATCAATCTTAAATAATTCATTCAACGCTCAACGTGAGCTAAAAAGTGATCAAAATCACATATTGGTGTTGCCGCAAATGCCAGACAGAGTTTAGCCAAACTTGTTAGGCTGTGGAAAACAGTAGGTATAACCAGAGGTAAAGCGTCTCCAAGCTGATGCTAATCTGTGAGGAACTAGCATCAGATGTAGTAGCTAGACCCCTTAACCCTAGAAGTAACTGGATCGCTTTGTGCAACTACCTCAAAAAAAACCATTACTGCTTTGCCAGCCTCGAATGATGAGCGGTGTGAGCAACTCGAAAACGTCAGGCAAGGATTTATCGCGAGTGCGAATAAATTCCCTGGCGGTCAATTCCGCAGGCGTTGAATGTTACTTGACGCCCCTAAGCTCATCCATCCACAATCAAAATAACTGGTTCAAACCAGCTTGAACAAAAAACTCCTAAACCACCATGACTATTCTATTTAAATCCCTAAGGGAGTTTTTTGGGGTTGCCTACCGCTCAAGGATGGGTTGATGATTACTCCAGGTCGGTGGAGATGTTAAGACTGTGGGAATTGGATGAAAAAGACTCCTCATCAACCTGATCAAACGTTACATACAGACTGCCTGAAAAAGCCTGCAAGGAAAAATTATGTCTAGTCAGCACAACGGATTCACAATTCACTTTTGGGGCGTTAGAGGAAGTATTGCCTGTCCGGGTCCAGAAACAGTTCGCTATGGCGGGAATACCCCTTGTGTGGAAATGCGAGTGGGTAGGGAACGGTTAATTTTTGATGGGGGTACGGGCTTGCGGGTGTTGGGACAGTCCATGTTGTCACAACTGCCAGTAGAGGCTCATCTGTTTTTTACCCACTCCCACTGGGATCACATTCAAGGTTTTCCGTTCTTTGTTCCCGCGTTTATCAAAAGCAATCGTTTCTGTATCTATGGAGCCATCGCACCAAATGGTTCCACGATTAAGCAACGCCTCACTGACCAAATGCTCCACCCCAATTTTCCCGTCCCTTTACAAGTCATGCAAGCTGATTTGCAGTTCTATGACCTGGAGGTTGGCGAAACCGTTGAGCTTGGAGAGATTACCGTCGAAAATACCCTGCTCAACCATCCCGGTGAAGCTGTGGGATATCGGGTGAATTGGCGGGGACATGCAGCCGCCTACATTACCGATACCGAACACCGAGGTAGTGGTTTAGATCAAAATATCTTAAAACTGATTCAGAATGCGGATGTGCTGATTTACGACGCCACCTACACGGATACCGAATATTATTCTCCGGCAACCAGCAAAGTGGGTTGGGGACATTCGACTTGGCAAGAAGGCATCAAGTTAGCCAAAGCCGCTAACGTGAAAACTTTGGTCATTTTTCACCACGATCCCTTACACAACGATGATTTCTTGGATCGAATTGGCGAAGAAGCCATTCAACACTTTCGCAATACCGTCATGGCTCGTGAAGGTTTATCCATTTCTCTGGTGGAGTCGGCTATTTCCGAGCCAGTACCCCTGCAACAAGAGGCAAAAGCTTCTGTTTAATAACATTTCCTACCTTATCTCTCCTACCAGATACCCGACTTCTTGAATACGACGTCGGGTATTTAATCTAACTTGAACCTAAAGAATTAGTCAAGATCTAGCCACGACTCATTGAATGTGTAAAAATGTAAAGCGTGTGGGTTACTTCTTCTCTTGCCACTGCTTTAACACCAACTGCTGTTGCCCTAGGAAACTTTGACGGCATTCACCGAGGGCATCAACAGGTTATTCAGCCTATTTTGCAGTACTCTAGCCTTTTACCCCATGAGTCTGAACCGATAAATCCCCAGGAGAGGGTTGATCGGGAAGGAGAGCATATTTATCCGACTTTGGCAACCTTTTATCCCCATCCCCGTGAATTTTTTTCCGGTCAACCGTGGAAGCTATTGACTCCAAAACCTGAAAAAGTAGACCAGTTAAAGCGCTTGGGCATTGAACAACTGGTGCTGCTGCCATTTGACCGTGAATTGGCGGCATTAAGTCCAGAAAAATTCGTGGACAAGATTTTAATTGAGCAATTGCGAGCCACCCATGTCAGCGTCGGAGAAGACTTTCGCTTCGGATATCGCCGGACTGGAACAGCGAAGGACTTGCAGGCGATCGCAGCCACTTATGGGGTTCAGGTTAGTATTGTTACCATCCAAACCTGTCAAGGTGAACGGATCAGCAGTTCCTTAATTCGCCAATCCCTTGAGGCAGGAGATATCCTCAAAGCTAATCGCTTATTGGGTCGTCCTTACAGCATTAAGGGTCAAGTTGTCAAAGGGCAGCAACTAGGCAGAACCCTGGGATTTCCCACCGCCAATCTGGAATGGTTCCCCGACAAGTTTTTACCCCGCAACGGGGTTTACTGTGTGCGCGTCAGTAGTACCTCATTCCCTGACCAATGGGGGGTGATGAATATTGGAGAACGTCCTACCGTCAAAGGAACCTGCTTGACAGTTGAGATTCACCTGCTAAATTGGTCTGGTGATTTATACGGACAGACCATAACAGTGAGCCTAGAGCAGTTTTTGCGACCTGAACAAACGTTTGCCTCCCTAGATGACCTCAGGAAGCAAATTCAGGCTGACTGTGCGGCGACGATAACTTTTTTTGAAACCCAGCAATAGGGAATGGGGGAGCGGTAATGAGAGAACGGATTGAGCAACTTAAAGAAAATCTGGCTCGGACAATTGTGGGTAAAGCTGATACCATTCGTTTAGTCTTGGTTGCTTTGCTCTGTGGCGGTCACGTTTTGTTAGAGGATGTGCCTGGAGTCGGTAAAACTCTGCTGGCAAAATCCTTAGCACGTTCTATTGATGGGCGATTCCAGCGAATTCAATGTACCCCTGACCTTTTACCTGCGGATATAACTGGGACGAATATCTGGAATCCCAGTAGCCGTGAATTTGAATTTCTCGCAGGTCCAGTTTTTACCAATATTCTACTGACAGATGAAATTAACCGGGCAACCCCGCGCACGCAGTCAGCCTTACTGGAGGTGATGGAAGAACGGCAAGTGACTGTGGATGGGGTATCTCGCAACGTTCCCCAACCCTTTTTTGTGATTGCCACTCAAAATCCGATTGAGTATCATGGCACGTTTCCCTTGCCAGAGGCGCAAATGGATCGGTTTACCCTATCCTTATCCTTGGGTTATCCGACGCCGGAGGAAGAACTGCAAATGCTGCAACTGCATCAGGGGGGGATGGTGCTTTCGGATCTTAAACCCTGTATTTCAACCGAGGACGTTTTGGAGTTACAGCGTCTTTGTCAGCAGGTGCAAGTTGAACTGGAGTTACAGCAGTACATTCTCAACTTGGTACGGGCATCTCGTGAAGCGGAAGACGTGGTGTTGGGAGTTAGTCCACGGGGGACTTTGGCATTACAACGGGCGGCACAAGCTTTTGCATTTTTGGAGGGGCGAAATTATGCGATTCCTGATGATGTGAAGATGTTGGCACCTCATGTTCTGTCCCATCGTCTTATGGCAGTAGGGGGGCGACAGGCAAAGCCGATTGTTGAACAGTTATTGCGTTCGGTGGCAATTCCTTAAGAGGATATGGGTAGAGACGTTCTGTCGGAACGTCTCTACAAAGTTAATAGATAGTCATTGACTTCTCCCCCGGTTAAAACGCGGGGGATTCTAAGAGGATACTACGGGACGAACTAAAGCCGCGTCCCTTCGTTTTGCTCGTCTTCTTAGAGTTCCAGAGAAAAACCCTGGATGGCGCAGTCAAAAACGCCCTACTGACCTTGGCTAGGTCAAGACCTAACTGTATCTCTACTTATGGTTATATTATATCACTTAAGAATGTTATTGCGGGATAAATCCCGCTGTCTTTACGACTTGCTCGGTTTCATCCCTCGGATAAATCACGAGGGAGCCTGCACCATCGCTTATGACGTAATTTTCTAAACCTATGTTTCCGATGAAATACCCTGTTCCTCAAAGTGATCCACCCAAATCGCCGAGGGAAACCTTGCCGACGATGTATGATTTGCCTAGTGAAAATCCGGAGGAACCTGGTTTGCCTGATGAGTTCCATGATTGGCAGGCACAATTGTTGAGCCTAACGTTCTGTCCGCCCTATTATCCGGCGGCGGAGGTGTTTTGTGCCAGTGACATGAACCTTTACTATGATGTACGTCATGCTCTGTGGTACAAACGACCTGATTGGTTTGGTGTGGTGGGTGTACCCCGATTGTATGATCAAGTCGATATGCGCCTGTCTTACGTCGTTTGGCAAGAGGGTGTCAATCCGTTTGTCGTGGTGGAGTTACTGTCTCCTGGGACAGAAAAAGAAGATTTAGGGGAATTAGAAGCGGACAGGTTGCCAGATGAGCCAAGTTCGCTGGAGGTTAATGGACAAGCGATTGAGTCTCAGTCTACTCAGACTCAATCTAAGGACAAACCGCCGCGAAAATGGCAGGTTTATGAACAGATTTTACGGATTCCTTACTATATCGTTTTTAGCCGTTATACTAATCAGCTCCGCGTCTTTAAACTAGAGGGGGCGTGTTACCAAGAATTAGAGTTACCCGAATCGCGAGTATGGATGAAGGAGTTAGGGCTAGGTTTGGGATTATGGCAGGGTGAGTTCCAAGGCATTGAACGGTTGTGGTTACGTTGGTATGATGCTGAAGGAAACTGGATTCTGACTGAGGCAGAACAAGAGCGACAGCGAGCTGAGGAGGCAGAATCTAAGTTAGAATCATTGCTTCGGCGACTGCGGGAATCCGGAATTGACCCTGATACATTTTTGGAAGGTGAGCAATAACAAATGACAAATGACGAATGACGAATGACAAAATATAATCTGCGATCGCAAGTCATTTTATTTGGGCTGGTACTGGTTTGGAGTATCCTCATCGGTGGCGGTATGGCAGGGGTTTTAAAGGCAGCAGAACCACCTAAACCCCCGAATTCAGAAACACTGGTGGCAATTAACACCATTGACCCCATTCCAGAGCGCTATCAGACGGGGTTAAAACTGTACCTAGAAAACTGTGGCAGTTGTCATGTTGCCTTACCCCCCGAAATCCTGCCAACGCAAACCTGGCAAACTCTGTTATTAGAACCCGAACAGCATTATGGGCAAAAGTTAGAGCAGATTCCGCGCCCGTTTATCTTTATTGTCTGGAATTATTTACGCACCTTTTCTCGTCCTTTAGGGGAAGATGAGCAAACGCCCTATCGTGTAACTGAATCGCGGTATTTTAAAGCACTTCATCCCCGTGTTGATTTACCTCCGACGTTGACGGCGGCTGGGTGTATCAGTTGTCATCCAGGAGCAAGAGATTATGACTATCGGCGTTTAACCCCAGAGTGGGATGATGCACCGTAGGGATGACGTAAATCAGCTTATTAGGGAAATCGCCCTAGAGGATTTGGGCGAATCGGAACGGTGCGATCGCGGTTTCGGTTTTCCCTGATCCCGTGGGGGCGGGAAGGAGGACATTTTGGCGGTTGAGGAGGCGTGCGATCGCATCTTCTTGGAATTGGCGTGGGGGGAATCCAGTGAGAATTTGAAAGTATTCAGCGAGAGTCATAGGAGAAACGAGAGACAAAAGAAACAAGGGAAGCACAGCTGTAGGGGCGCACGGAGCGTGCGCCCGATTTAACCGTAAAATTAATCCCCCAATTTTAATTGATAGAATAGATTCGGCTTGTAGTAAGGGCTTCAGCCCTAGATTCCGCCCTAGTAACATGCGCCAACCCAACCTACAGGATAGAGGTTGAAATCAAACAGTTACGTTGGCATTTAGTTGCAGTTCACATTCCTTGAAAACATAGTTAACAGCCGCAAATAGTTGATCCAAATCCTGAAGTAGATAGCGATTAATATTTTGAGTAAATGACATATTTTCTAACTTACCAAATTCCCAGTACTTTCCATTAGAGACAATGCCAAAAACCGTAAAGCCTAATTCATCATTCAGCTTTTGCGCCGCCACCATTTCAGCAAGACACTGACCCCACCCTTCAGTAAACTTATCTTGTTTGGCTTCAACCAATAAAAAATAAGGCTTATCAAACACAATTTTTCCCAAAGGAGAACGTTTCGCCAAAATATACTCAGGAAATCCCGATAGGTTTTCATCGTATATCAGTGAATGATGACCCCATAAAACAAACTTACTTCGATAGCATTTCCAGACCTCTTTCAGAACCGGATAAATTAGATTCTCGCAAATTGAGAATTCTGAAGCATTAGGAACGCCATCTTGGAGGACAGTTTGTAAATCGTCTCGGAAATAGTCAGATATGGCAAACTCAAGTTCACCCATGAAATTAGCTTCAATGTAAGTAATCTGAAATTCTTGAAGAACTGCACTGATATCTTTATAACTACTAAAAGCCATCTTAACCTCCTGAGAACGTTGATAGAGTAGACTGCTGTTGATGCCAAAATATTTATGTGATACCCAGTTGCGTTCTAAGGTGTCTAGGAAGAGCGAAGCGTGAAGCGCAGCTATAGCGTTAGCGAGGAACGAGCGTCGGAACGAGCGTCAGAATCTCGCCAGATGCTTCGCTACAGTGGCTTGAGCGAACTATGACAGATTACCTCTTTGACTGCAACTGGGTATAAATCGTCGCTACATTTGCTACCTTTACTTATCACCGACGCTTTGGTGGTTTCGGAGGTCTGGCAAAAGCTGGATTGCCACTTCCCTTATCCTCTCGTCCACCCTCCTTGTTTCGACGAGTGGGCGGCTTAGATTTGTTAAGCACAGGCTTACTTACCTTTGCTTTTGGCTGGGGAGATGGATTAGGATTGCTCATCTTTCGGTTATCTTCCCATCCTATTACTTGTAAAGGAGTCGGTAGAACGGGACGCTCTTTGTACTCATTTTTATCAGTTCCAATCCTTGGCTCTTGATCACGCTCAATTTCCATATATCGTGCTTCATTGCTGGAAACACCAGACCAACTGAGCATTGCCAGAAGCATCTTGATACGGGGTAATTCTTCTAAAGTTGTGGCTTTACCTGTGTTCGGCTGATCTGCCTCACTGATATGATTGAGAACATACTTTTCAAACGCTTTCACACATCTATCGTGTGTATCAGCCGCATCAGATCTTTCTCCGATATGCCAGTTATTATCTTGAAATAGCTTTTTGTATCGTTTTTTGCGATCACTCAGATGTAGCTGATGAGTAATCTTGACGGCTCCCATTCCCAGTGGTTTACCCATGCCAATTGAGAGGCGATACTCTTCCTTCTGTGCAATATTCAGTACCCAAAGGATTGCACCAAGCTCCACATCACTAAGATTCTCAAAATCGATAGTAAATGTAAAAGATACTCCAGCTTTAATCGGCTTTATCTGAGTAGTTTGGCTTTCTGAAGCTTCAGAATCATTAAGAACAATTGAAGGCGAACGTCCTTTGTGCCAGTAGAGCTTATGTCCTCGGATAACCGTTTCCTTTTCTGGCTTATTGGCGTAGTGCTTTAATTCGCGCTTTCTTGCTTGAGGATCAGTTTGAACCAAATAGTGCTGAAATGTAGTCAGTTTGGGACGGGCTAAAATCTTAGGCGTAATTGGGTCATTTTTTAACCAGATATCATCACCTGCTGTTCTTTCACAGATGGCATCACCAATAAAGATACGTCCAGCACACGCTTGATTTTTATCCTGTTTTTCATTTCTAACATAGCCAAATATTGCTTCAGCCATATCTAAGATTTCAGCGTTGTGTAAATAATCAGGAACAAAATCAACGGCTGAAGCCGCACGTCCATCACCCTTAGAAGAGTAGGGAATACGAAAATTGGGACTTTGACCAAATAAAGTTACGATTTTTCCTTGCTGTGGCTGACAGTAAAAAATAGCACGATCCTGTGCTAAAACTCCCAAGTTTTCATCAAATGGATTGTTCTCATAGGGTGATTTTCCTTTCTGAAAGGTGGTTAAGGCATGGCAGTAATGCTCTATGGCATCATCGCTAATCTTGAGGAGTTCGGCATTGGTTTCAGGTTCTCGAATTAGGCAGTGATTGTTGCGCTGGAGGTGATCTGGATTGTCACTAGCTTCCAACATATTGCCACTCGTGACTAATACACCCCTGTATTTGTAAGCCTCACAGTCACTGCTGACATCTTTAGCAAACCGACGACCATTTTTAGGATACAGATTACCAAAACTGATGTTGTATTTATATTGTGGGCGGTAGTTTGAAGATTTCATGGGGATGAGTTCAGGAATTTTGCCGCACAAGTCTTTTTCTTGAACCCAAACGAACGGTTTATCCTCAATAGGAAGTGCCGGACGAATACACCAACCACTAGCTTCCTTGGTAAGATAACCAGCTTTAACCTTTCTTCCCTTATCTAGATAATTTTCATATTCTTTTTTTAACGGTTCATTTTTGTCAGCAGCAACCGCACGAAAAAAAAATCGTTGTTGCTCAGATACCTGCTCAAGCTTACCAAAGCTAACAATTTCTACTAAAGTCCGCAACAACCCCCTTAAACTACTACCAGGCAGAGTAGGACTCTGATTAGCGGGGTTGGTGAAGAAACCTGCACGTTTATGGCGCTGCTCTGGAGTCAAATCTTCATTATTTTTATTCCCAAAATTGGCGAAGTCAGTTGGAGTTAAACCACACCGAATATACAGATGTGATTCAGTGGTAAGTGTGCATTTAATTTGACCAGTATGCCGATTTTGCCAATATCTGTCATTGTCAGGTAGAGGTTGTGCTTCTAGCACGTTTTCAGGTAATTCGACAAAATTGTACGGTGCGATCGCCTTACGATCTTCTGGTACTTCTTTGAGATGTTTTGGAAGCATTGATTGATTTCTTTTCCGTAGTTAAATCAACAAGACGACTTAAAGAGATACGAGCTAATCCATCATCATCATAGGTAATGTAGTGATGTACAATTAGACGCACTGGGTTAATCAATTGATTGCGATCGCCTAATTCTATCTCACTAAATGGTACGGCATGTCTGAATCCTTGGGAACCATGCCTAAGTAAGGTAAAGTTATCTCGCTTTTCCCCATGAGTTCCCCAGAGAATCTGTCTTTCTGAGATTTTGTCTACCTCTGAATTATCTTGGACTAGACGCGATCGCAATTTTTCACCACTCCGCCAAAGTAACACTTCCCCATGTTCACCGAAGATACGGCATTGCTGAAGGGTGAGTAGCCGTAGCGTTGGAAAATCTACTTTAAACTCAGGCTGGTGAAATACCTGTTCAGCCGTCGTTAATTGATCGGCATCAAAACGACCCCAAATTATACCGTCCTCAGCATGAGCTAGCAGATAATTTAGTTTCCATGTTCTCGCTTGTTCTTTTAACCAATATCTAAGCGTTCCATCATCTACAATCCCATCAATAGGAAGCTTTTTACATAACACTTCGATCATTCTATCACCTCCCCACAAAATTACTCACAAATGCTTCTAAAGTGTTGGCATCACTAACTTGTAGATGTTCTCCATCTTGAGAGATTTTCCAGGTTTGTGTGGCTTTTCCTGGTATTTGTCGCTTCATTGTTGCTTCGATTCCCTGCAACCGTCCCCGTCCGATACTACTTTCTCCGCCAACAGGCAAATCACTTGTCCACAAGTCTTTGAGCAATAGGAGTAGTAAACCTATTTCAGCCTTCCTTGGCTGACGCAACTCTAGTTCCAAAGTTAAGCGCGTTTCATCACTACCAAATATCGGCTGTTCACTGAACAATGCACCGTGGTAAGCACCACCCGTAAAACGGTCAATGGCGATGCGGTTTTGCACCAAGTCAGCCGTATTTTCGATAACGCTTTCATGTACTACCAGGCGGCTGGCTTTTGCCTGTTTACTGTTTTCATCGACAAAGCCAAATACATCATTGACAATTTTTTGTGCCATTTTTTCAGACTGGTTCAAGGTATTAACAATACGTTCAGCACGATGGCGCAAAACACCTGCTAGACTGGTTCCAGATAGCACAGGTTTGAGTTCACCGTCTCGATGCGATCGCAAATGCACCACATCAGGCGCACAACCCGTGGAGTCTTGACCTGAGCGAATCAGTAAGGGACTGGCGAGTTTAAACGTAGCTTCGAGGAAGAAGCGATCTCGTTTGTCTTCCTCTTCATCCAAAGACAGCCCAAGAGCAGTAGCAATTGATGAATAAGTTTCGTGTTCTGGTGATAATTCTGTACACCAATGCTCAAATAGTAGCCATTTTGATCTTTTCTCATTTTGAGTGAGGTCAAATTCCCAGACTTGCCACGTTTTCACTTTACAGCGACCAAAGCCCCGTCGCTTTTTCATGCCAATGCTAATTTCACCAAGCTCTAAGCCTCGTAAAGCTAATGCTAGTGATTTGACTAGCCTATCTTCATAATTTTGCTGTTCTCTGGGGTCTTGTTTCTGCTCTATCAGTAATTCAAAACATAGAGAAAATTCAGTTCCGGCGGCTAATAGTTCTAAGTCGTATTTCTGACCTTTTTTGGCTGTACCCGTTGTTCCTTCAATTTCTACTCCATCTCTCAATTCCACAGTCGGTATCTTGCTACTGATGGCATCATTCACAATTAATGGACTTTGTTCACCATCATCATTACGACGGGTTCCACCAAATAGGGAAGTATTACGACGGGTTCCACCAAATAGGGAAGTAGCGCGATCAGTCTTTTTTTCTTCTTTGCCGTAACCCTGTTCATACTCGCGCAAGTAATTTCGCAAAGCACCTGCAATAGATGAACCTGTTAAAAGAGCATGGTCACTAATACTATCTCTGAGTAATGCTAAATCAGTTGGACTATCTGCATCACCACTTCCTAGACAAGTCGGAGTATCTAAAATTAATCTGCCTCGTACAATGATGCGTTTAGCAATAGGGCGTTGGTGGCGGTTCAGGCGTTCAAGACTCATTAGTTTTTCTCCTTAGTTGCCTTCTTCGCCACTGCCATAATTAGGCGTAGCGTGTACTTTTCAGCTAGCTTATCTTGTCGGGCGCGATCGTCATCAAATTTGCGATCTACATCAGCAACTGTAACTTCTATACTATTAATCCAATTTGTCGGATTCTCTAACCACTCGTCTAGCTGTTCTCTGAACGATTTTTTTCCTAATTTTATGCGCTCAAACTGATTTCTGGCATTAGAGGGTAAGTTATTCAGCAGCGAGATAACTAAATTACAATCTCCTTGGGGAAGTGCTTGTCGTGCAACAGATTGTAATCTTGACAACTGGCTGTTACTCATGCCTTCATCTAAACTTAAATATCCAACCTGTTTTTGAAGGTATTGTTCTAGCTTTTGTTCCAACAGTCTTTGAGCCATTTGTTCAGCCAAAAGCCGCGATTCTTCGCTTCCTAACGGCGGTAAGCTGGAGGTACTAGATGGCTTTGCTAATTTTACTTGAATATATTCATCCTTTAGCCAATTTACAGCAATTCGCCCAAAACCATCTTCTCTTCTTTCTCCAATTCCGCCAGCTTCAAGTCGCTGAATTTGTTCTGAAGTAATCTCAATATCTTCAATTTCAAAAACAACCACACTGCCTGCTGTTAAGGCTGGAACTTGAGGTAAAGGCAATCCCCATTTGCGGTTAAAGCCACCGATTAGAGTACTGCTAGTGAAAATACCTCCTGGTTTAGGTTGAGGCAAGGTTATATTTAAAACATCCTCAATCGCTTGTTTAATCAAACTTGGATTGGCTACAGGTTGACCTTGTTTATTTCTTAACAACGTATCGCTGAGAAGGGTAACGCTTAAATTTTCATCATTTTCTCTGCCTTCTGGTGAAATTTCTATTTCGTTCCAATTACCAGTAGATGGTTTTGTTTCAATAATTTTAGTATATCCGTATCCAGCACTTTGAGAACCTCCTAACCAGATGTTTGGTTCGGCTAATAAATTCTGAATTGTTTCTACATCATCATCTTCACACAAAATAATAGATTGAAAGGTTTGTCCTGCATCTAAAGCATCGTAGCGGAAGAGTTCACCTTGATTATCTGTCGATCTTCCTTTTTTGCGATTGCGAAAATTATGAATATTAATCCGTCGCCTATCTTTGTATAACTTAACAATTCCTCCTTCCTTTGCCCAGAAGTATTCACCAACAGCTTTTGGAGTTTCGGGGTCTTCTCCTTTTTCAATACTGAAATCATATACAGTTATAGGTAAATTATCAGTAAATTCTGCATCCTTATCCTTGAACCAAGACAAAGGTATAGGAAGAGTTCGTTGATTTTTTTGACTCAAAATATACGCATTTAAGTAGCGAGTACTTTTGGCATCAAAGAAAAGTCGCTTCACTTCATCATTGGTTAAGTCAAGTTCTGACAAGTGATGCTGCTTCATGTAACGCCCAATAATTGCACCACGAATCATGCTGCCAGGAATATAAGGATATGACACATCACTGTTTGGATCACCTTGAAATGAAGTAGCAAGAATCGGTTGCTGAGTTTCTAATGTACAAGTAACTGCTTTCATGCAACTTTCTCCTTAATCTCTTTTCCAAAATGGTTCAAATATTGATGGGTAATGTCATTCCCTTCTGAATCGTGTAACCTACATTGAACATGACCTCGACCTCGATTACGTCCACTACCCAAGCGTCGAAGTGCCATAGCGCCAACAGCTAAAAGTGATAGCATTTCATCATTTGGAGTTTTCTCAAAAATTAAGTTAGCCGTGAAACAAAGGTCACGTAACACAACACGGTAGGAACGTAAACTTCCCTCATCAGATGTACCCAATTGTGGGTCTATTGCCGTCTGACGCCGGATAGTTGTCAGTGAATCAAGTACCTCTATTTTTGTTAACGTTTCATCCTGAATCTGGAAGGCAACGGCTTGACGCAAGTCATCGGGTAAACAAGCATCTCCCACATGAACTGCTGCCATTGTTCCCAGAGTGCTACCAAGTGTACCGAACAAGTTACAAGCAACCTCACCCCATTCCAGTCTATGATGAGAAAGTACAGCGATTAAGTTATCGCATTCTTCACTCAGTAATCCTTTAAGAGTGCGTCCTCGTAAGTAGGGAAACCCATAAATATCATGCTCTACTTCTTGGTCGATTAAACCCGCCACACCATCCCCTCGTCCAAAAGTGGTATCACTCAACAGTTTGATTTTCAGTTTGTATTTCAGTCGGCAAATCGGCATCTGATTCTTCCCGTAATGAGATATAAAACTCCATTGCTTCAATAGCATCAAAGTAACCACAAAAGTCATCTAACCAACCATCTTTAGCTAAGTTACCACCACGACCAGTAGATTCTGGAAAACTTGGCAGTTGTTCTAGCCTGTAATTTCTCAGAAACTCTTGAGTTGCTTTAATACCTTGACGCAGCACTTCCCGTAAGGCAATTACCTTATTTTTTCGACCTTTCCATTCCTCATCATCGTTAAAGTGTTTGACAACTTTTGTGAAACCTTTCCAAGTCCGCCAATCGCTATCTTGTTCTTTTCTCAAACTTACAGGTCGCATTGCTAAACTACCTGCTGATACTTGATACTCTCGCTGGCGAATTTCCGAAATCGATCCGCTTAAGCCACTTGCTGCTAAATGCCAATCTAAAGCAGAGAAATCGTCTTTGACACTTTTTTTACGTTCCTCTTTAACGAAGCATTTAGATTGACGACACAAGTCTTCGCTAAGTTGATAAGCTCGTGCAAAAGGGTAGTGAGTTTTAACCACACAAATTCCAGCACAGGCTTTGATAGGTTGACCGTCTGCAACTGGCTGTTTCTCCAGTTCTTCAAGGTAGATAGTCGCCAGTTCAAGCCCTAAGCGTCCATCACAAACGAAGGTCACATCATCACCGCCATAAACAAGAGGGCGGAATGGTAAGTAATTATCTTTGATTTCAAACTGACCCTTGACCTTTCTCTTTCCATTTTCATCTACCTCAATAGATTTAACCAGGATCTCTACCGCATTTTTGAGTGCTGTAATACCAGCCTGATTAACGCTGTGGGACAGTTGACGCATCGCAATAATGTAGTCTCGATTGGATTTATCCTTGCCAAACTCTTGAAATCGTTTACCCATGCCATTACCATCAGCATGAATCACCGCAACATAGCTGGAATCTCCTGCTGAACGACCCATATAATCAGTTCTTAGAGGGAATTCATAATTTTCGGAAGTTGTGTTGAGTAATTTTTCTCTAAGTTTACGATTTGCCAAACGAACCGCATCCAGTTTTTTCTGGATTTCTCTTGAAATAAGATAAGGTTCGTCATCCTCAAATTTCTCGCTCATCCCTACAGCAACTAACTGAGTCGATCTGCAAGTTGCTGTTACACCTAAACCTAGCAACGGTGCAGAGGGTATCCTGCTTCGTTTTTTGGTATCCAAGTCATTTTTCATCAAATCCTGAACTACCTGATAAAGAGATTGATTATCCCAATCAATCTCTTTATGGACAGCTACTAGATTGATACCAGATGCTTCTGTTAAGATTCGCTTACTCAAAATCTGAGTAAATTGCACAGCATACTGCTTGTCTGAAAATAGCAATACTGTATTACCACCACCTGCATAAACTAACTCAGCAGCTAGTTCATCATGTTCGATGTGCGGTTTTGCCTCTGGTTGATGTTGTTCAGGATTGAAGGCATAAACTTCTTGCTTTATCTGGTTTTTCAGCTTAGTTAAAGCCTCTCTCGCCCAGCTATCAGTTGCCTGAGAAACTAGGTAAGATGCACCAATATTTTCGCGTAGGCGGTTACTGCCGAAAATGTAGGGTTGAATTCCTGTTGTGTCTAGTACGGTGACAGTGAAGTTTCTCATCTCGCATCTCGCTCATTATTACAAATCCATTCAGCAATTCTGTCTGAAAGATTAAGTAAATCATCACGCCCGAATACAGCTAGCTTGTAGTCTCTTTTTCCACCTTCCGGAGAAGGATTTAAAACATTTACGATTTCTGTCTCCAGGGCATTAACATCTTTTTCGCTAGCGCAACAGACTAAAGCAACTCGTGCTTCATCCCCACCGAGTTGTCGCGCTCTGATATAAGCTTCAAAAAGTTTTGATTTACAATCGAATTTACGCTCTATAGTTGTACAAGAAAGGGCAAATAATTGATAGCCACGCATAAAAGCAACATCAAACTGGAATTTAGTATTTTTCGGATAGATTGGATTCCGAATCCAAAATGAAGTAGCACTATCGTCAATAGATAGCTCTTTAGGAATATTTTGCACTTGCTGTAAAACATAATGCTCCAGCCATTCACCATCCAGCCATTTGCAAGTAGATTCCAAGCTTTTCAAGCCTTGGTCTTTAACAGTCTGAAGGGATATTTTTTCAGCTGCTACACCTAACTGAGCTAATGCTTGATTAATAGCCTGATGTTTTTGGAGTTCAAAAGTTTTATTTTCTACTTTTATTTCTAACCTAAAATCAGGCAATTCTAGGAGCTTGCTTTCGCTTAACCATTTATTTTTATCTTTGGGCTTTCTAGCTGATTCTCGCAAAACTTGGTTACACCAAGTACGCCATAGTTTTATTAACTGCTCATCTGTATGAAACTCAGCAAAGGCTCGTGCAGCATCAGGTAACTCCGGCTGGTAAATAGGCTCTGATTTCTCTTGCCACATCCATCCATGTATTTGAAAAACTTTAGCAAGTTTTACTTCCAGACATTCTGGTTTAACTTTGAGGCGGATGCGATCGCCATCTTCCCTGTCTATGCACATCTCTAGCTTGCGTGGATCAAGATAGCTAAAAACAGTGTCGGGACGCTCTTTGCTGAAAACGGCTCTGTAAGCGTGTACAGCCATCGCCTTCGTACCACCCGTGTAATTCAATCCAATGTTTCCCACTTTGATAGCTTCTAGTCTTGGACAAATCGCCTTTTTAATCTGAAAAGCATCGGATTCGTAATCATTCAGTGGCACAAGTTGAGCTGTCTTTAAGCCAATTGGCTCGTTACTCAATATTGTTTGTAAACGCTCCGCTGGATCTTTTGTACCCTTTGAATAAACCAAATAGGGCGTACCTCCCTTGTTTAACAAGAGTCTGGCGGCTACATAATTAGGCAAGGGATTTTCCCCAATGAGCAAAAACAGATGATCGACTTTGTACTTATCCAACTCAGATGTGTTCATAGTGGTTAACCTGTGTATGAAGTTGCTGCTGGGGTGAGATAGGCGATCGCTCTTCCTTAACACGAATGGTACTGACTGGCAGGCTGGTGGGCAGTGCCCACCCTACTGTATATCAAGGGTTTCGGCGATCCCAAAATGCACGCTTTTCAGTGCCATTCTCCTTAACACTCTAATCCAACTTATCTCTAGACTTGAACAATGGGATGGAGAGGGGAAAGAGTCTAGGGCGCGATCGCTTCTGTACCAAAAATTATGCCACCCCTTTGGAAGCACCCCCTTCCGATACTTGGTAGGCTATAAGCCACACTCGACAAAACCAAAACGAATGTCTGATCTATTCTTTCGCCATCCCCCCCAACCTCAACTCCTGCAACAGTTAGCCAAGGGACTTTTGCCACAAAATCACCATCTCACCCGGGCGGTGAGATTATGGGTTTGGCTGCGCTGGCTGTATGGGGATCAGGGATACGCAGCTTTACCCGACGGCTTTACCTACGCCGATTGGCGTCAAGCCTTCTTCAGCCCAACGCACCAGGATGAGAAACAAAACGATATTCTCCAGCACCATGAACCCAACTGCGCCTGCACAAAAACCACCAGGGAATGGCTCAAAGAACTGAATATAGCCATTGATGAATGGCAAGAATCCTTAAAACAACACCTCTCAATTTCTGATTATGACCTGGAAAACTTACTCCAAGAACGGCTATTTGCTCAAGTTCGCAAATCCCTTCAGAGTGACTTAAACTTACTGGTTGATCTCAACTGGCTGCAACGAGTCCCTTACTCAACCGGGAGAAGCAAGAACTACCGCCGTGTCCCAGTCTTGCCCATTTCTCAGCAACCAGAAAACCGAATCTCTGACAGCAACCTGACGCCTCAAGAGCAGGTTTATTTGGTGGAAACCTTAGAGATGATTAGTTTTCTCGACCCCGCTATCCCGTTGTTAACCGAGCAAATCTATCCCTATCCCCAAAAAGATACTCATCGTGTTTTTTTGTACGTTGATTACTTAGTCCATAAGTCTACCCAAAAGCAAGATGAGGTCGATCAACTTCAGGGACAATTGCAGGAAATTTGGGAATCTGGAAAAATTTCCCCCCTACTCATGACCTATCACAGCGCTCATTTGGGTTTAATCAAAGAATGCGTTATCTATCCTGTTTGCATCTATTATATGGAACGGGCAAAATATTTATGTGCCTATGGCAGCACTCCCAACAGCGAAATCAACTGGCACAATTATCGCCTTGACCGAATTTGTTCTGAGCGGCTGATGCCATTAAACTGGACAGATCCCCGCGTCCCCCAGTTGTTGCAGGAGCAATATGAGAATAACCAACTGCCAACACCCACAACGGTTCACACAAAGCTGAAACAAGCCTGGGGATTTGACTTCTATAAACCATCGGCATTGATGGTACTGCGGTTCAACCAAAATTTTCACCAACACTATATCCGAGGCACGTTTCTACATCACACCTTTGCACCGATTGACTATCACCAAGCCACCCGTTTAATCAAACAACATACGCCCAACCCCAAACACAAAAATACTCTGCTAGACATTCTTCAGCATCGCTCTCCCGATGATGGCTACTACCAAGCTCAATACCGGGTTAACGATTATCACGTAATCCGGCGCTTACGGGCTTTGGGTGCAGAGGTAGAAGTCCTGCTACCTTGGGAATTGCGAGAACGAATCGCTCTAGATCTCCAAGAAACTTGGAACTACTACAGCGATAAGGCTCTAGTGGTCTGTCAAGCCAATTTTGACGGATAATAGAATTGTATATCTACCAATCCAGTTGACAAATGTGATATTAG
>NZ_JBKHUP010000066.1:0-48981 GCF_046565525.1 Coleofasciculus sp.
CACCCTGGTTCAGTCCTAGAGATTTTTTCTCTGGGGCTTTTGTTTTTTTTAGGCAATTAGTCCGGATTAGGTTCATGAGGATAGGAAGAAAGAAATGGTAGATGCACCCTGGTTCAGTCCTAGAGATTTTTTCTCTGGGGCTTTTGTTTTTTTTAGGCAATTAGTCCGGATTAGGTTCATGGGGATAGGAAGAAAGAAATGGTAGATGCACCCTGGTTCAGTCCTAGAGATTTTTTCTCTGGGACTTTTATTATGTGTCATTGGTCATTTGTAGAATTATAAAGTTTAAACTCAAATCTTACACCATCCGCTAAAAAATTTTTTAATAGATTTTGCGTTTTTTCCGCTCCCTCTGCTCCCAGACGTGCCATGGCACGTCTCTACAACCCCAGCTTCCCCAGCTCCCCCAGCTCCCCCAGCTTCCCCAGCTCCCCCTGCTCCCCCTGCTTTTAGCGTTAAGTTGACACCAATGACCCCTGTGTTACTCAGAAACTGTATCCCATTGCTGATTTTCTGGTGGTACAACATCGGGTAGAGGACGACGGAACCAATAGAGCCATGCTAAACCTGCCAATCCTAAGAGAATTGACACTAAGCTGACTATTTGGGCAATGCGTAAAGGTCCCACCATGAGGCTATCCGTTCGCAATCCTTCAATCCAAATGCGACCTGCACTATAACCCACCAGATAGATGAGCGCCAATGTTCCCACTTTCAGGTGTGGTTTCCGTTTCAAATCCCGAAAAAATAAGGTGATCAGTATCACAAAAATCAATACATTCCACAACGACTCATAAAGAAACGTGGGATGGAAGTACTGATAATTCATGTACCCTGGAGGGCGCTGTTGGGGAGGAATATAAAGTTTCCACGGCAAATTTGTGGGACTACCAAAGGCTTCTGAATTAAAGAAATTTCCCCAACGTCCAATAGCTTGCCCCAAAATCAGCGAAGGAACAACCAAATCAGCTAATAACCAAACCGATAGTTTCTGAACACGGGCAAAAATGATCGTGGCGACAAGTCCCCCCAAAATAGCACCGTGAATCGCGATACCGCCTTTCCAAATTGCAATAATATCTTCCGGGCGTTGGGCGTATTGTTCCCACTCAAACAAGACATAGTACAGTCTGGCACAGGGAATTGCCGCAATCACTAGCCAGATTGCCAAATCAGCGATCGCGTTTGGGTCAACATTACGACGTTTGGCTAAATATTGGGACAGACTGACTCCAATTAATACGGCTGAAGCAATTAATAAACCGTACCACCGGATAGTCAGTGGTCCTAGCTTCACCAGAATCGGTCCTGGAGAGGCAAATTGAAACGCCAGGATCAGGGAAGGTATGGCTTGCAGCATTTGAGTATAGCGGAGAGTGAATTAAAAATAGTCAATGTATTCGCCTGAGTTTCCAGGCTCAACTCTACCATCCCATTGTTCCGGCTCCACCTTTGAATGGTCCGACAATATCTTTGGTGATCCATCCCCCGTAGAAGTCCCCTGGCTGGGATTGAACTAACTCATCATCGACATAGCAGGCGTCCATTTTACTGGCGTAAAAGCTAAAATGGTCTTTGATTGAGGAAAACTCTGGGGTTGGTTCAGGATAATACCAGCCAGCATTGGCAGCCCGCTTGTCACCCACCACAACGTCGGCGTATCCAGCCATTCCCTTCCATTCGCAAAAACTTTTACGCTCTGTCTTAGGAAGGTGTTCTAGCTTGATGTCTTCCGGTGGGATGTAATAGCTGGGAGGATGGCTCGTTTCCAATACCCGTTTTGCCCGTCGGGTGTCTGCGATCGCAATCCCGTTAAAGATTACCCGAATATGCTTTGTTGTCTCCTCTAGGCGTGGAGGACGTGGGTAATCCCAGACAGATTCTTGACCAGGTTCTGGAGTAATACGATTGGGTTTCACGGTTTAGCTGTGTTCTCTAATCAGACGGTAGATTCGATGCTGTTGGCTTATGTGTTGCTAATGTTACCAGTTTTTCGGAAAATTTTCTAATCAATACTCAATCTTATCAAGTTTGGGCAGTTCCATACTCTGGCAAGTAATCGACCGATGGCGTTGACCAATATTTTCATCACTCAAAGACTTAAACAAATCCTAACTTTTTCGATGTCTGTCATATCTCCAATTAATCGCTGTAAAGGAGGAGGCAGTTCTTTAATCAGAGTTGGCACAGCAAAAATCTGCTCTTTCTCTAAACGTTCTGGATTTTCATAGATGTCAATTACTTCCAGTTCATAACGTCCTTTTAAGTATTTTTCACAGATAATTTTTAGGTTTTTAACAGCTTGTATGGACTTGAAATTATTATGAGCAACATACAAACGTAAAACATAAGTTTCTACCTCCAGATTTTCCAGCGCCTCGAAACTTGATTGAGAGTTGTCAATGAACTCCAGCGGATTCTCGTTTTTTTCAAAATTATTCATTACGCTCTGTTTTACCTCCCGATAATACCAATTTAGTCATTGTACCGTGACTTCCTCAAAAGCTCGCTACACTACGCTCCATTTTTTTATTCCGGATTACGTATTACGTATATTTATTTATTCCTATTCTCAAGTCTCTCTAGAATCAGAATGACGTAGCTGCGCCCGTATTTGCCGATCCTGTATCAGTGTATTCTCCCGCAACTTCTCTTGCTGAATCATTTGTTCGATTTCTTCTTTTTGAGTTTCAAATTCAGCTTGCAAGGCTTGAATCTGAACTTCCATAATCTGGCGTTTGCGTTCGACTTCATGCTGCTTACGTTCAATGGCTTGTCTGCGAACCAATGCTTCTGCTTTTTCTTGCGCTTCTTGTATGGTTCGTGCGGTTCCCGCCATGACACCACTGGCTCCCAAATACACATCAACTAATTGCACTCCCCTATCTGTCAAACGGAATTCACGGACTTGATGAGAATGTTTCATCCCGCGAGATTTCAGGACATAAAGTAAGCGATTGCGTTCGCCGCCACTTTCTTCATCCCGCAACAACAACCACGTATCCATTAACGAGGAAATGCCCAGATCTGTCTGTTCCTGGGGATTGCCGCCTAAATTGAGATGGGTTAAAACCGTGGTAATTTGGTGCGTTTTAAAGAAATCAATCAGACGCATCATAAATGATTTCACTTGCATAGAGTTGCCGATATCCGTCAGATTTGATATGGGATCGATGATGACAACGGTGGGTTTAAAATCATTGACAAAATGATGAATTTTGACTAGATGAGTCTCTAACCCATAAAAGGTGGGACGCATCGCTTTAATTTTTAATAAACCCTTATGTACAGATGGCTCCAAATCAATGCCAATTGATCGCATATTGCGGATAATCTGACTAGCCGATTCCTCGAATGCAAAGTAGAGACATCGTTCTCCTCGCAAGCAAGTTGCCTCGGCGAAATGGGCGCAAAGCGAACTCTTTCCTGTTCCCGCTGTACCGGAAATCAAAATACTGCTCCCACGAAAATATCCTTCACCTCCCAGCATGGTATCTAAGCGATCAACACCGGTGGATATTCGCTCATTGGATACCTGATAATCTAGCCCCACAGAGGTAAGGGGTAATACAGAAATGCCGTCTTCTTCAATTAAGAAGGGATATTCATTTGTACCGTGTCTGGAACCGCGATATTTGACAATATGTAACCGTCGTGTTGCCAGTTCATTGATAATCCGTTGATTGAGGAAGATGACACAATCAGAAACGTATTCTTCTAAACTTTGACGGGTGAGGGTATTTTGACCACTTTCACCCGTAATAATCGCCGTCACTCCTTTTTCCTTAAGCCAAAGAAACAGTCGCCGCAATTCAGAACGCACGATCGCATTATTTTGCAATCCGGCAAACAAAGCCTCTAAGCTGTCTAAGGCAACTCGCTTGGCGTTAATTGAGTCAATGGCATAGCCAAGACGAATAAACAAGGCTTCGAGATCATATTCACCTGTTTCCTGAATCTGAGTACGATCAATATGCACATAATGAATCGCTAGCTTCTTTTGATCGGCTAATGCTGGTAAATCCCAACCGAGGGAGGCGACATTCTGCGTCAGTTCCTCTGGCGACTCTTCAAAGGACATGAAAACACCCGGTTCCTCGTACTCCATGGCGCCGCGTACCAGAAATTCCATTGCCATGAGTGTCTTACCACAGCCTGCTTGACCGCAAACTAATGTGGGACGCCCTTGAGGTAATCCGCCATTGGTAATTTCATCAAGTCCTTGGATGCCAGTTGGACATTTGATCAGTTTGGGTTTTTTTGTCATTCGTCTTGTGTCATTCGTCTTATGTCATAATCAAGGGAGCGAGAAGCAAGCTACGTCTTATGGAAGGGTTTGAGGAAGATTTACATCAATTAATATAGTAGGATTTATTTTCACCAACCTAACTTAGAGAGAATTTGGCTATCTTTTGATTAGAGCAATAATTGAGTTAATTTATTCTTTATTAATTTTATCCCGACGGTTCCCCACTCCAACTCCTACTGAGGCGGTAGAATCAGATCTAAACCCGACGGCTTCACTCTCATTTCTATTCCCGCTAATGTTCTTGACAAAATAAACAATCTGTGGAATCAAAGAATCATCAGACTTATGGCTTATCCCGTCACCCCGTCCCTCCATTCTCCCGTCTCCCCAGAAAATCTTCAGCAAGATGTAAGCAATACACCCCTATTAGGGGCAAGTTTCGCCGAGTTAACCCAGTGGGTACAACAGCAAGGACAACCCGCCTATCGGGGGCGCCAGCTTCATAACTGGATTTATCAAAAAGGGGCGCGATCGCTAAGTGAGATTTCGGTCTTTTCCAAGTCATGGCGAGAGGCTTTAGTTGATGTCCCCATTGGTCGCTCTACTTTACATTATCGCTCTCAGGCTCCCGATCGCACGGTTAAATATTTGCTGCGGTTGGCAGATGGCAATATTATCGAAACAGTAGGGATTCCCACCGCTAATCGGTTAACGGTTTGTGTCTCCTCCCAAGTCGGTTGTCCCATGGCGTGTGACTTTTGCGCGACGGGGAAAGGCGGATTTACCCGGAATCTCCAACGTCATGAGATTGTTGATCAAGTTTTGACGGTTCAGGAAGATTTTGGGCAACGGGTGAGTAATGTTGTATTTATGGGTATGGGAGAACCCTTACTCAATTTAGAGACGGTTCTCGCTGCGGTGCAATCCCTCAATCAGGATATTGGCATCGGTATGCGATCGCTAACTATCTCCACCGTAGGCATTCGCGATCGCATCCGTCAACTGGCAGAGCATAAACTGCAACTGACATTTGCCGTCAGTCTCCACGCTTCTAATCAGCAACTGCGCGAACAACTGATTCCCAGTGCTAAACACTATCCTTTAGCCGATTTACTACAGGAATGTCGGGATTATGTCAAGATAACCGGACGCCGAGTCACCTTTGAATATATCCTATTGGCAGGACTCAATGACCAGCCCGAACATGGAATAGAATTAGCTCAACACCTACGCGGGTTTCAGAGTCACGTTAATTTGATTCCCTACAATCCCATCAGCGAAGTGGATTATCAGCGTCCTAGTCCCCGCCGGATTCAAGCCTTTGTTGAGACCTTAGAACAGCATAACATTGCCGTCAGCGTGCGTCGTCCTCGCGGTTTAGAAAAAGACGCCGCTTGTGGACAATTAAGGGCTTCTACGGTTTGATAAAAGAAAGGCAGAGGGTAATTCGCTAACTAGGATTCGTCGCCAGTTTAAATCCCAGGGCTTTTTTCTTCATCGTCTGGAAAATATTATAAAAGCCATTAGCACGAGAGGGGGTTAAGCTGACATTTAACCCCGTTTCTTGGATAAACTCTGGGGAAACGTTGATAATTTCATCTGGGGGAAGTCCATTCAACCCTTCAATCAACAGCGCGACTAGCCCTTTGACTAACTGGGCATCTGAATCCCCTTGATACCATACCTTTCCATCTTCTAGGTTGGCACTGATGTAAACCTGAGAGACGCAGCCTTGTACTTTATTTTCCGGCGTTTTGTCCGCTTCTGGCATATCCTGAAGCTTCTTGGCATACAACAGAAGCTGTTCATACCGTTGTTTAGGATTCGTCCGTCGCTTAAATCGCTGCACAATTTTGGCGAGGGAATCGGGTAGAGGGGTTGAGGTTGATGACATACCCAGTATTCAAGACCTACTGTTCACATTTATCCTAACAAGACTTATGCCATTCTACTCATGCAACCCAGAAAACAGAAGTCAATCCTTAGTCAGGGCGGGTTTAGTTACATCTGGGTGAGGTCAAAAACGATAGTAGTGAAACCCGCCCCTACTTGGTTAGGGCGGGTTTTGCACAAACGTTATCATCAATAGCGACAAGAGATTCCCTAAACCTGCCCCTACACACTCAACACTGTTGGCTAATCGAGTTTCCGTTATTCTAGATCACTTAACCGCGAGTGGTATTCCAAAGCAAATTGTGGACAATCTCTACTGGCTGGATCAGATTCAACCGTCACAACGTTCCCTTGTGGGAGAGAAAGCCTTCGGCTTGAGTCAACTTGAGCAACAAGGTTATCCGGTTATTCCTGGTTTTGTCATCCCAGCGATCGCGTTTTGGCAAGTAATCGCTTCTTTAAGTCAATCTGAACCGTTGTTAGCCGATTTACCTCAATCCTCGTTATACGTGAATGTTGATAATCCCCGTCAGTTGCAACAGGTTGCCCAACATATTCGCCAAGGGATTACCTCTGCCACTGTACCAGAAGGTTGGCGATCGCAGATTCTCGATGCGGTTGAAACTCTAGACGCCCCAGCCCTGATTTTACAGCCATCTGTATCATTTCCCGATGTGCGATCGCACCTTCAGATGTCCACCCATCAGGTTAACCGCGAGGATTGGGTAGAGTCTGCGCCAATTCCAGAACTTTTGGCATCTCATTATTGCCGCAAACACCCGGATGCTCTGATCCATACCTTAAAGCAAGTGTGGGCAGAACTGTTTCGAGCCAAAAGCCTATTTTACTGGCAACGTGTTGGGATGGGACTCGATCAGATTAATTTAGCGGTTCTGGTACAACCGATCTATGAAACGGTTGCTTCTGGTGTCCTCCAAGCGCAATCCGATATCTGGCAAATCCAAGCCGTTTGGGGACTGGGTATGGCGATTACTCAGGGCAAAGTATTACCAGATACCTATCAAATCGCAATTCCTACCCATCACGTTCTGCTCGCGTTACGGGGAAATAAAACCCTGGCTTATTATCTTAACCCCAAACCGACAGGACATACCGTGCAAGCTTATCCCCTCACTCAAGGAGAACAGCAGCAGTTTGTTTTGGACGATAACGCTTGGCAACAGATTATGGCGTTATCCGGAAAACTGCAAACGCAATTCAATCCCCCCTTTTCTTTTGACTGGACTCTTTGTAAAATTCCAAACACTCCAGAATCTCAACTGTACGTGACTCAATTTCGCCCTCAGTCTGCTTCTTCCTCTCAACCCTTCCTATCCCAACCTCAGCCACTGCGAGGATTACCGGCGGCGTCTGGACAAGTAACAGCCGTGGCACAAGTGATGGTTGGGGAGGAGCCAGATTGGCAGGCTATCCCCCCGGATCGGATTTTAGTGACTCAAACGATTGCTCCCGATTGGTTACCGATGTTAAAACAAGCCGCAGGTGTGGTAACAGAACAGGGGGGAATGACGAGTCATGGGGCAATTGTGGCTAGGGAATTGGGGATTCCGGCGGTGGTTAGTGTCCCTGGGATTACCCAATTGGTAAAAACTGGGGAGGTACTGTTGGTTGATGGCGATCGCGGCGAAATTCAACGTTTAGCCAGGGATGCCGCAGAACAGGTAGAAGCAGCCGATGTCACGTCTCAGAAGCGGAAAACTCTTGCTGATGCCCCATCACAGAGGGAGTATAACCGATTTCCCATTGCTACTCAATTGTTGGTGAATCTCAGCCAAACTCAATCTCTGGAACGAATTCGGGATTTACCGATTGATGGAATTGGCTTATTGCGATCGGAATTGATGATTTTGGAGGTGTTGGATAATCAACCCCCCCAGGAATGGTTGCGACAGGGGCGCAAACAGGAGTTAGTTACCCGCCTTGCTCAATTAATCAGGGAGTTTGCGGCGGCGTTGATGCCACGAGCTGTATTTTATCGCTCTCTGGATTGGGGCGAAGCGGAATTGATCCATGGGGATAAGTCGGATATGACGGGTTCGACGTTACCCGTGGTGAATGGGATGTTGGGGCGACGGGGGACTTATCGCTATTTACATGATCCGACGAGTTTTGATTTGGAACTGGCGGCGTTACACCAGCTTTATGCTCAAGGGTATAGTAATGTTCAGCTCATCTTGCCTTTTGTGCGAACAGTTGAAGAGTTTGCCTTTTGTCGCCGTCGGGTGGAACAAGCGGGATTAATGGATAATCATCACTTTCAACTTTGGATTATGGCAGAAGTGCCATCGGTACTGTTTTTACTGCCGGATTATGTTAAGGCGGGTGTGCAGGGAATCTCGATTGGGACGAATGATCTGACGCAATTGTTATTAGCCGCCGATCGCAATTTGGGGGAGTTGGGTTCAAGTTTAGATGGACGTCATCCCGCTGTCATGGGAGCGATTAAGCAATTGATTGATATGGCAAAGGTGGCGGGTATTCCTTGTGCAATATGTGGTCAAGCCCCAGCCCAGTATCCGGAATTAGTTACATCTTTGGTGGAATGGGGGATTCAGTCTATTTCTGTGGATGTGAATGATGTCGAAGCGACTTATCACGCGATCGCTCGCGCAGAACAACGGTTACTTTTAGCCGCTGCACGGCGCTCTTTACAAGAGTAATTCTACCTTCCCAATAACTACAGGTCTGATAGACGAATTCTATACTTGATCCAAGATTATATCCGAAAAAAATCAATTCATCCCTTGACTTTTGTTGCCTTTTTAGGTATTTTTATATCATGGGAAAATGTGCGCTCCTATAAACCCCTTAACGACATTCAAGGTCAAGAAAGAGCGCTCAATCAGCCAGTATTCAAGACAGTGCCAATGCCATTCTTAAAGCCAAACTGAAAGGTGGGTGTGAAAAAGCGATTGCCATTGCCTGGTATAGCAGTAGACACATCGATTAGGACTTTCCGAACTGTTGTAGAGACGTTGCATGCAACGTCTCTACCATAAGATGCGTCCTAACCGCTATGGCGATTGTTATAATTGATGTTTACGGATATGCTTATTAGTTATTCAATATCGATTTGACGAGGGGGTGTCACGGTTTCATCTTTCAGGGTTCTTTGACCCGTTTTGGCATAAAATTTATATTGTTCAAGAATAATTTTTGCCAGTTCAGATAGAGGAATTTCGTGTCCCTCCAGCTTACGTTTCAGGTAATATTTAAGAGACTCGATATAAGCTAAACCCAGTGCCAAGGTTAGTGCGGCGGCGGTGGAGGCGGAGATTGCACCGCCCACAATTGTCCCAGCACCGGGTATCATTTTAAGTAAGTTCGCCGCGATCGCTCTGCCAACGGTTGCCACGCCGCCAACCCCGACAATCGTCGAGAGTACGGTGCTGGTAAAGGCGCGGTCAAAGGGTAAGCCAAAGATAGCCGTGATATTCGCCAGCATCACAGTTTGCATGGTGACTAATATCGGTGCATCAGAAAAGGGAATCGGAGATGCACCGATTAATGCAGAACCCGCTACATATCCACTCACATATTTAAACGCCTCACTGGATTTTAAGGTAATATTGCGCGTCTGTTCTCTGAGAAAAGCCTTGCGTGCTTCGGTAGACAGAAGGTTAGCCGTTACTTCAACCAGATGATCTAAACCATGGACTTTAATCGTATAATCATCATCGATGGGTTTAGGCTCAGCGAGAACCGCCACAACCTGACAAACAGGTAAATTTTTACTATCCAAGAAGACTTGAAACTCACTGCGCTTTCGGGTTAAAGTTTGGGTTAAGACTAAAATAATTGGTACATCTTGTAGATTTAGCCTATTCAGCCATTCTGCTTCAACTTGATCAAACCGTCCCGCCTCATGTTCTAAACAGTACCAAATTACATGAATATGTTCTTTAGCCGCTTGTAACCGTTGCGTTTCAATGAGTTCTGCTACATCTAAGCGCACCTGTTGAATCTGTTCTGGATTGAGTTCGAGTCCGGGTGTATCATAAACCGTAATCGGACAGCCTTTTTTCCGGTAGCGTCGGATGGTTTGGGTAACCGGATAACCAACCCCCGTTTCGGCTAGACGAGATTGGAAAATAGCATTAATCAGCGTACTTTTGCCCACACCCGTTTTGCCAATTACCAATACATTACACTGTCCGGTGTCCTTTCCGGCATCTTCGTAGGCTTCGCTCATTTTATCCAAAAGCTGATCAACTGAAAAATCCTCTGCCATTCCCTCCTCATTCCTTGGTCGTTGTCTGGGATAGAACGACGCTATCCACTGCTTTATTAGTGTATCAAGTCCTGCGATCGCGCTTCGTGCTTATCTACAATAGGGCTTACGGATAGGGAGAGGATACCTGATGACAACGGTAACAGCCAAAACTAAAATTACCTGGGAGAAGCTACCCGATGATTTCCCCTTACCGGATGAACCAGGAGATAATATTGATCAACCAAGATTAGCCGCCGCGTTGAGCGACAGTTAATTGGTGCAGTCTGTGCAATGGCTATGGGCACACAAAGATGATCCAAATATAGTCAAGAGTGCCCACGCCCAAATGGGTCACACGATTTTACCGCAAATGTTGAGTGCGGTACAGGGTTTCAGTCAGGCGGTGCAGTCTACTGTTACCAGTTTGGTTAACCAGGCAGTGCAACTGAGCGAAGCGGTGCTGGGATTGCTAGGAGGAATTACTGGAGTACCCTTGTTAAGTGCGGCACAGTCTTTAGTGCAGGCTGTGTCGAACGGTGTCAAGGATCTAGTGACTTGAGGGCAGGAGTCATTCCAAGCTGCTGCTAAAGGTGTACAGGAAGCGTTTGTCAAAATTAAGGCAAAAGAAGAAGAAGCTCACCCCTGAGACGCAGCAATTCTTTAAAGATAACCCAGAGCTATGGCGCGTCTATGCCAACATGGACCCTGATGTACGCAAGGTGCTTACTTTGTGTAATAGTCCGTGTATTCCATCAGGCGCGACAGCAGTACAGGAAGATCGCATTAAAGCTTTTCTGAGTAGCTCTGGTTTGCCTGGAGATCATCCTGGACTGAAGAAGTACTTCCACGATGCAGCAGACCTTGATGCAGCTATTAATAAGATTGATGAGCTGGCAGGTAAACTTGATAAAAACGTGCTGGATTCGCTGCTGGATGACCTCGGCGGCGTGAATGATTTAGTGAAGCTGCTGGATGATGTCGGTGGGGTAGATGATCTTGTACTCCTACTGGATAGCGTGACCGACGTGGATCAGTTGAAGCGACTACTAACTGCGGTAGGTAGTGATGTGAAGCCGTAGGCAAGAAAAAGTAAGCAGAGGACATCATGACTGTCGAGGTCACTTTTTGTGTGAACATTAACAGGGATTTATGCGTGAGTGAGGAAGAAATAAACGCGAATTTTGACACCTTTCGCTTAGAACTGCTGGAGGATGGAAACTATTATGGGGAAGTTCTTAACGGAGCAGTTGTTATCAGTTCTCCGGGGCAGCCTGATATCCGTGTCGAAGATGAATTGGAAGCCACTGTCCATAATCTTTGCTTCCAATTTATTCCAGACTTAGTAGCTGAGAAACACATTGTTGTCACATATTTTCGTTATTACGGCTATCTAAGACTAGATCCAGAAGGTGATTATGTACTCCTCTCAGGTGATTCTGTCCCAATGGTCAGGATTTTACGCGATGAATTAGCTCCGGCACTGTATAATTGTGGGCTGAGATTTATTAAATTTTGGCGTCGGCTCAGAGATGATCCTGCCTATGAAGAAATTTTCCAAGATTTTGAGGGGCTAGCTGAAGTAGCACGGCAATCCCTGGAAAGTAAAAAACTTAAGATTGGATTAAGTGATTGAGTTGCTTTAAAATAGGCTAAACCCATAATGAAAGATAGAAACTCAGACTAACTAAGGGGAGCAAGATGCTCCCACTACGCACAATTGGGATACACCTCATCCCAACTGAGTTATTTAACCCGTTCCATCTCCTTAACCGCAGGTCCGTGGAGAATTTGTCCATCACAGCTAAAACGGGAACCGTGACAGGGACAATCCCAACTCTTCTCAGCGCTATTCCAGTTAACAATACAGCCTAAGTGAGGACAAACGGCGGAAACCGCATGAATTGAACCCTTTTCATCCCGGTAAGCGGCGACTTTGTTCCCATCAAGGGTGAGCAGTTTCCCTTCCCCTTTGCTAACATCAGCGAAAGAGGAGTTATCTAATCCCTTCAAGCGATCGCCAATCCAATGCTTACCCACATCCAGGTTCTCTTTGAGCGAGGTTTCCGAGATAAAGGGAGTGGCGCGAGTAGCGTCATAAAGATTTGCCCAGGGATTGGATTGTCCTAAAATCAGATCAGACAGGATCATCCCCGATAGGGTACTCTTAGTCATACCCCAGAGACTAAATCCCGTGGCGACGTAAATATGATTGTTTACCGGGGTCAATTTGCCAATGTAGGGTAACTTATCAAAAGACACCATATCCTGGGTTGACCAGCGATACTCGAAGGTATCAATGCCAAAATAGGTGCGACCATACTCTTCTAAGCGCAGATACCGTTCCTCTGTCTGGGTGAGTGTACCCGTTTTATGACTCTCGCCACCAATCAGTAAGAGTACACCGTCATTGTAGGGCGTCGTCCGCAGCGATCGATAATGCTCACCGACACCAATAAACATCCCATCGGGTGCTTTGGCTGGATCAATCGAGGCGGCGACAATATAAGAACGTTTCGGATAAGCTTTAGCAAAGAAGAGTCCCTGATCCAGAATGGGTAAATTTGTCGTGACAATAACATCTTTGGCTTTAAGTACCCCCCGAGTCGTTTTAACTTGACAAGGGCTATCTTCATCAACGCCTTCAACTCGCGTATCATCAAATAAATAGCTACCATTACCCGGAATCGTTCTAGCCAGATGGAGCAAATATTTCCGGGCGTGAAACTGCGCTTGATTTTCAAATTTAACCGCTCCCGCAATCGGAAAGGGGAGTGAGGTATCTTTCACAAAAGAAGCAGGAAGTCCCAATTTTACCGCCGCTTCCACTTCGGCTTCAATTTTACTCAAATTTTCTGGAGAATCGGCAAAGGTGTAGGCACTTTGACGGCTAAAATCGCAATCAATCTGTTCATCTTTGACCAGTTGAGCCACCTGCTCAATCGCCGCCTGGTTAGACTCTCCATAAAGGCGAGCTTTGTCTTCCCCGAATTGCTGAATTAGATCGGCATAGATTAACTGGTGCAGCGAAGTTATCTTTGCCGTTGTATGACCACTTACCCCCATGGCAACTCGTTGAGATTCAATCACAGCAACGGTTTTACCCGCACGTTTTAAGAGTGTTGCAGCGGTTAATCCAGCCATTCCCCCACCCACAATCGCCACATCGACGACTAGATTATTGATAAAGGGAGAAAATGTAGAGGTTGGGGTTGAATCAATCCAAAATGAAGTGGGTTTTCCAGCAATTAAAGTCATGGGTTTATAAAATTATGCGGTATTGTCCTACTGTAATTGAGGACTAGGACTAGCCTTCATCTATCTGCGGGTGGAAGAAAAGACAATTGATGTTTCTTAGCTCAAATGATCAGGTATCAGGTTTGAGTCGAATGATCATCACCCCGGTGGGAATCAGCCTGTTGGCTGGGTGCTAAAAGCAGGGGGAGCAATAAAGAATGGCGTAGCACAGCTAAGATGGTGGAATAGATGATCCTGTTGGTTAATTAACTAGGGGAAAGACCCCTCCCTAACCTTCCCCTTGTCAAGGGAGGGAACTCGAAGTTAATTTATACTATCTTGTTGTCCATAATAATTCATGGCTTATCGACCATTCAACTGACCAACCTACTCCACTAAATCATGGAAATTTTGAGCATTCTCCTATCAGGGTTACTCACGCTGGTTTCCCCTCCGGGTTTAATTATCGATCGCGTGGTGGAAAATGTCCTGAGTTCTCAATTGCAGAAAGTCGAACAGCTCGATGTTCGGATTGACAATACACCGAATTACCGAGCTTTGCAAGGGAAACTCGAACAAGTCCGTATCGCCGGTCGAGGGTTATGGTTGACGCCAGAAATTCGGATTGATGCTCTGGAGGTAGAAACTGATCCGATTAATCTGGATATAAAACGTTTAAGACAGGAGGGTCAAACCTCTCCCTTAGCATCATTGCGTCAACCGTTACAAGCAGGGGTGCGTTTGGTTTTCACCGAATCAGATCTCAACCAGATGCTTCAGTCTGCACGAGTAACGGCAAAATTGCAACAACTGGGTAGTCGTCTATCGGGAGATACCGCACAGCGTTACCAGTTTCTCAATCCTCAATTAGAGTTGCTGGGAAATAATCGCCTGCGTTTCCAAGTGGATGCGGTGGAAGGGAATCGTCAATCCCTAGCCATCGTTGTGGAATCCGGATTGGGGATTGAAGCCGGAAATCGTTTGCAACTGATTGAACCAAAGGTTACCGTGGATGGTCAAGCGCTTCCGTCTCGCTTAGTTGAAGGGTTCGCCAGGAGATTAAGCGAAAGCGTCAATCTCCGTAGCTTGGAAGATGCTGGTATTACTGTCAGACTCTTACAATTAGAGATAGATAATCAGGATCTACAGGTAGCAGCATTTGTGCGAGCTGATGTACCACCAGGGGACTAGAACGTCGGTTAACAAGAAACCGATGCAACGTCTGTTATCGGGTAGAGGCGGGTTTTACCGATAAGATTTGGCAAAAACTGATAACTTAACTCGCACCCACCCTCCAAGTTCAAACGTCAAAGACTAGAAGAACTATCACATTTTTTCCTAATCCGACAAAACCTTGAACCATTAGAAAGGTAATAAGTATGCAAAATCCACAAGACACACGTCGTATTCCCACAAGTTTGGTTGCTGGTGTTTCCGTCGTAATGTTAGCCGCCGGTGCTGGAGGCGCTTGGTGGGCGTGGAACAGGACTACCGCCTCACCCCCCCAATCCGAAGTTCCTACCCTCTCCCAATCGCCCCAAGACACGCCGCCAGCGACAGAACAAAAGGTTCAAGTGTATTGGGTTGATGATGTCAATAATCAAATTGAACTGGTTCCCAGTTCCATCACTGTCGAAAATGCGGATAACCCCTCTGAAGCGTTAGAGATGGCATTCCAGCAATTATTGGCTGGACCTGAGGAGGAAGCAATTGCATCAGCAATTCCCGAAGAAACTCAGCTACGGAATCTGTCTGTCAAATCTGACGGAGTGCATCTGGATCTATCTGAAGACTTTACCACAGGGGGTGGCAGTGCTTCCATGCAAAGCCGCCTCGGACAAATTATCTACACAGCCACTAGTTTAGATCCGGATGCTCAGGTCTGGATTGATGTGGGAGGAAAACCGCTAGAAGTCTTAGGAGGTGAAGGGTTGATCGTCGATCAACCAATGACTCGCCAAGATTTTGAGACAAACTTTCCACTCTAAATAGTCGGAGAGAATTGAAGTTGACGGTGGGGTTCGTCGTTTTTAAGGAATACTTACCCTTTATTGGTTAAGCTAAAGTTCCGAAAATGCTATACCAGGGAGAAGTCAACCTTTATTGGTTAAGCTGAAGTTGCGAAAATGGCGGGCTTGCTGTTCGATGCGGGTAGCGAGGCGATCGCATACTAAATTACATAGCTCAAAAATCAGCTCATCTTCCACCTTATAGTAGGCAGATGTGCCTTCAGTGCGGCGGCTGAGTATTCCCGCCTGAAGCATCACTTTTAGGTGCTTAGAGACATTTGCCTGACTCGTTTCTGTAGCTTCTACCAATTCTTGGACACATTTTTCACCTTCGCGGAGTAAATTCAGCAGGCGCAGGCGCATGGGCTCGCTTAAAATACTAAAATACTCAGAAACTTGTTGGACGACCTCTTGGGGGACAGCTTTTAGTCTTGGCATCGGTCTAACCCGAAATTAGGTGATCATCAAATTTTAGCCTATTTTTTGTCAATTTATAACAATAGAGTAATCATCACTCCTGCTCATTTACCCTGGATTAATCCTCATTAACGGTTGACCATATTCAATCGGATCGCCATTTTCGACCAAAATTTCCATCACTTGTCCTGATATCTCGGCTTCGAGTTCATTCATCAGCTTCATCGCTTCAATGATACAGATCGTTTGACCGACGCGAACCCGATCGCCAACTTCGACATAAGGAGCATCATCTGGCGATGGTGCCCGATAAAATGTGCCAACCATGGGCGACTTCACCTCTTCCCATTGTGACTCTACTTTTGCAGACGGTGTAGCTGAAGCTGTTGCTGGGGACCCAGACGGTGCTACCTCGGGTATAAGAGCGGGGGGCGTTGGGGGAGCGACTCCAGCCACAGCCGTTCCCAAGCTGGAAGCCACGGCGGGATCTGTTCGACTCACCGTCGAGTCGATAGGAGGGCTGGCGGACAATCCTTTGCGTACCGTCAGTTCAAAATCAGCACTTTTTAACGTTACTTCCGCAATATCAGTTTGAGCGATCGCGGTTAGCAGTTCACGGATTTGGTTGAAGTCTAGTGGCACAACTAAATTTAGAGAGTAGGAATTCTAAAGAAGATTCACGCTTGTTTGTTTTACATGATCCTCAGGCAGGATTGACAGGATTTGAGCGGGGCTTTCATGGGTGTTTGGTATCCGCCTTATATTGCGGTTCAACCAGCCAAAACCCCACCCCTTGAAACCCAACACCCGATAATACTGTTGATTGATTGGTTCCGATCCATTTACTCACGACCGAGATACGAATCGTTACGAGTATCGATTTTAATCCGCTCGCCGACGGAAATAAATAGCGGTACCATCACTTGCGCTCCTGTAGAAACCGTAGCCGGTTTAGTGCCACCTGTCGCGGTATCACCTTTGACACCCGGATCAGTCTCCACAACTTCCAGTACCACCGAGTTTGGCAACTCCACTTCTAGTACTTGGTCATTCCAAGTCACCACATTGACTTCCATCCCTTCGGTGAGATACTTGACGCGATCGCCAATTTGGTCTTCATTGAGACGATTTTCCTCAAAGGTTTCCATATCCATGAAGACAAATTGGTCAGCCTCTTTGTAGGTATGCTGCATGGTGCGTTTTTCCAGGGTAGCCTGGGGTACTGTTTCCGCCGCCCTAAAAGTTTTTTCCACCACATTCCCAGTTTGGACATTTTTCAGCTTGGTGCGGACAAACGCCGAACCTTTTCCGGGCTTAACGTGGAGAAACTCCACCACCCGCCACACCGATCCTTCCAACTCAATCGTGACACCCGTGCGAAAGTCATTACTTGAAATCATTAGTCCTCTTTCCCGCTGGAGACTCCTGCTTACGCCTTTGATGGTTTCGCCGGAGAGGAAAGCGGGGCGGGGTATGCCGCTTTCCTATCAATAAACTAATCTACAGCTTCTAATTTCCTGAAAAAATACGGAAATTAGTTAGTCAGTGTAACGCAAGACCTCAGTGAACTACTACACCCATAACAATCGGCACTTCATTTTACCCTTGTTGAGGAACATAGCCCTATTGACATCCTCACCGCCCTACAAGGACGGTGATTCCCTACCAGTGAGCCAATCAATGAATGATTGCCTGCACCTTCGACGGGTTGACAGCTCCTCACACACTGCCTCCTTTGAGGTCTTACACGCGCTCCCTGTCCATTTATTGTCGTGGGTATGCCCTACCCCGACCTGTCTCAACCCAACCTGCTCAATGTTCACCGAGGCATTATCGTCGCGATCGTGTTCTGCACCGCAGTTGATACAAATGATCCGCCTCACCGATAGGTCTATCTTTCCCCATCGGTAGCCACATTTAGAACAGACTTGGCTGGTGGGTTCCCATCGGCTGATGACCCGAAAATCCCGGTTGTATTTGCTGCACTTTGCCTCACACATTGACCGGAATTCGCGCCATCCCGCCTGGGATATCGCCCTTGATAACTTGCGGTTTTTTACCATTGCGCTAACATTCAAGTCTTCTAAGACAACCACTTGGTTTTCGTTGACTATCTCAGAAGACAGCTTATGCAAAAAATCCTTTCGCTTATCCCTTATCTGGGTATTCAGCTTGGCAACCTTGACCCTCATCCGTTCCCGTCCTTTGCTTCCCCGTTCCCGCTTCGCTAACCGTCGTGAAGAGCGCTTTAACTTCCGGTACAGGGGGGAATAGTCGGGGCTATATTCCTTGTCCCCGTTGCTGCAGCATCCAAAGGTTTTCAGCCCTAGGTCGATCCCAACCGAGGGGAATCTAGCTGGCTTGATTTCCGGTTGTACCTCAACGACAAAGCTGAGGAAGTACCGACCAGCACAGTCCTTTATCACCGTAACCGAGCTGGGTTCACTGGGAAGGGAACGCGACCATTTGACCTTGAGGTCTCCAATCTTGGCAAGGTAGACCTTAGCCGCTTTGACCTTAAACCCTCCCCTGGTGAACCTTGCGGTTTGGCGATTGGTTTTCCGTTTGAACCGTGGCGGGTTTACCTTTTTTCCCTTGCGCTTACCGGAACGGGAACAGAAGAAATTGTTGAATGCCACACCCAGATCGGCAACCGACTGTTGGAGAGGAATGTTGCTAACTTGAGTCAACCACTCCCTAGCCTGGGTTGTCTTAGCCTGAGTAATGCAAGTCTTCTGTAACTCACTGTTTTTGGGCAGTTTATCAGCCTGTTTACACAAGGCTAAGGCATCATTCCACACTACCCGGACACACCCAAATAGCCGCGCCAATGATTGACGCTGACCAGGGGTGGGATAGATACGATACTGATACCTTGATTTCATGCCCATCAAGTGTGTCTCCTCAATTATCCTACCCTGGATAATAAACTCTAACCGGAAAAATCCGTCCTAGAAGGACGGGGCTTGAAACCCAACTTTCCGGTCAATTCACAGAGCAGGGGTTCGACAGGCGTGCACAGGAGATATCGCACTCGTGCAGTTTTGGCACGGACACCGCTTATGGCAATATGAAGAATGTCTGTTTCCATACTGTAAGTTAGCCTCAACCCTAATGGTATTCAGCCTTAGGCAATATGTTTATGCGACCTTTAAAAATTCTCAAGCTCGATTGGTGCCAACGCCTGATCAAAACCAGTTTTGTGGCGCTGCTACTGGTGACACTCTCCGTAGGTTTAAGCGGCGCCTGGTGGAGTTTTGGCAATGATCAACCTGTCCGAGAAAGTCGCTTGGCGCAAGGGAATGCGATTACAGATGGCAAAGCCCTGTTGCGGTATGCTCTGCCCATTGATAACCAAGCGGTGCGGGATGTGCAAGCGAGTCTAGAAGATATTGCCACTCAGTTACGGGGAAAACGCTGGAGTCCGATTAATCGGGATATTACTCAAGCGGATGTCATTTTGAGCAATCGCCCAGAAAAAGTGCTGGCTGACATCCCAGAGGAGCAAAAACCGCAAGCTGAAGCGATCATTACTGCCATGAGAGATGATATCGTTTCACTCCGAGAAGCGGTTGAAGCCAAGGATAAAGAAGCCATCTGGATTGAGCGAGGCAAAATCCTTGATAAAGTGGGCGAACTCGAACAAATGATGGTCAAGGGATTTCCCTTTGACGTTCCCTCAGAGTACAGTAATTTGCCTCAACTCAAAGGTCGCGCCACGGTAGAGATAGCGACGAATAAAGGTGATATAACCCTAGTCGTCGATGGTTATAGCGCCCCGGTTACGGCGGGTAACTTTGTTGATTTGGTGCAACGGGGTTTCTATGATGGTCTGGCAATTACTCGCACAGACGAGCTCTACGTCCAAACCGGTGATCCACCCGGACCTGAAGCTGGGTTTATCGAACCCAAAACAGGGGAATATCGGGCTATTCCCTTGGAGGTGTTAGTTAGGGGAGATGAGGAACCTATCTATGGTATGACCTTAGAACAGGCGGGGATTTACTTAGATGAACCCGTGCTTCCTTTCTCCGCTTACGGTGCTGTCGCCATGGCGCGTCCAGGAGATGACCCCAATGGTGGTTCTTCTCAGTTCTTTTTCTTTAAGTTTGATACTGAGTTAACCCCTCCCGGCTTTAATCTCATGGATGGGCGTTATGCTGTCTTTGGTTATGTTGTCGAGGGGAAAGATGTATTAGATAAGCTGGAACTTGGCGATATCATTGAGTCAGCTAAAGTCGTTCAGGGTGCTGATAATTTAGCTTAAATAGCAATTGATCCCACGTCTCAACCCGAAAGGTGAGCGTGGGATCAATTGCAGGTTATCGGAGGTACTCCAGTTGTTCTGCGTTCCCCATTCCCTGTTCCTTGAATATGCCAATTATTGATTTGCTATTGGTCATCACTTTAGGTGTCTTAGGTATCTTGTTCCTGCAAAGAGCCACCCGCAGCCAACAAAATCAGCTAGAGGAAAGCTTTTATCAGTTATTAGAAGCTGAAAATAGCTGTATTTCTCTGATTCAGTTAGCTGCGACGGCTAGAGTTGAACCCGAAATCGCACAGCAGTATTTGGAACACCAAGTTCAGGTGTTTAATGCTGTCCCAGAAGTTGATGCGGATGGAGATACCTACTATCGCTTTCCTAAACTGCATCGGCGCAATGAATGATGAAACCAATAAATTGACAAATGACTAATGATGTGATTAGAGATATTGGCGAACAGGGTGTTTTAAAACGATTACAGCGCTTTTGTCCCTCAGATATTGTGGGTGATGATGCGGCGGTTATGCCGAGTCCAGAACCTGGGCAGTTATTAGTGGTGACAACGGATGTGTTGGTGGATGGAATCCATTTTAGCGATCGCACGACTTCGGCGGAAGATGTGGGTTGGCGTGGGGCGGCGGCGAATTTATCGGATTTAGCCGCAATGGGTTCATCGCCTCTGGGGATTACTGTTGGTTTGAGTCTTCCGGGTGATGTGGCGGTGAGTTGGGTTGAACGACTCTACCAAGGCATGTCTGAGTGTTTACAGTTGTATAATACGCCCATTGTCGGGGGTGATGTTTGTCATTCCCCGGTGATTACGGTGTCAATTACCGCATTCGGTCAAGTCTTACGAGAGCGCGTCATGCGACGTTGTCAGGCTCAAGTCGGAGATGCAATCGTGGTGACGGGAGTGCATGGTGCAGCACGAGTCGGGTTGGAATTATTACTGAATCCAGAATTCGGGAAAGAGTTGAGTGAAAAAGAGCGATCGCGTCTCATCCAAGCCCACCAACGCCCTCAGCCGAGGTTCGATATCTTACCCCAACTCTGGGAAATTTTAGCCTCCCAATCCCCAATCCCCCTAACAGCAATGGATAGCAGCGATGGACTTGCCGATGCGATCGCCCAAATCTGTCGGGCGAGTGGAGTGGGGGCTGTTGTGGAACGGGATGCTATTCCCATTCCCTCAGTATTGCCTGAGCTGGCTTCTCCTGAACAAGTCTGGGATTGGGTTTTGTATGGGGGTGAAGACTTTGAACTGGTGGTATGTCTACCTCAACCCTTGGCGCAGGAATTGGTCAAGAAATTGCCAGCCGGATCAGCAATTATTGGTTACATTACATCCGGTACGGAGGTTTGTCTCAGAGATAGCACGGGAATTTATGCGGATGAATTATTAACCCTGAGTCGGGGATTTCAGCATTTTTGATCAAAATCTAGACAATTCACTTAGTTTTTGATACTATATATTTTATAATGGGAAACTGTGCGCTCATATAGACTCTTTTAGAAGCTTTTTGTAGAGAAGGTAATAAGTAAACCCGATTGTTTGCCAAAACACCGTATTTCCTTTTACCTATACCCTGGAGCCTTCTGTTCTGAAGTCTTGCCTTCACCAAGGGTGTAAGTATTCAACCGGACATTCTATCCCTCGCTATAGTCTTTGAAGCTAGCGAGGGAATATATTAACTATGCAGTGAGGCTCTAATCATAATCGGAATCTTTGATCTCTTTTACTAATTCGTTAGCTTGTTTTGCCATGGGAGGTCCTGACATAGAATTTTCGGATTTCTCCATCTTTTCTTTATTAGCTGAGCCTTGAACGGAATTCGTATTTTTATTCGCCTCAGCTTGTACCTCTTGCATAGAACGAGGTTCTTGTTTCACGACTTGCTCAGCTTTCTCGACGATTTGATCTAGGGTTGTGCCACCTTTGTCAGATCCACCCACAGCCGCCGCCGGCAAAGCGTTTGATAAAAACAAAAATGTACAAAGTGAAGCGGCAATTAAAAAACGCAATGGGCGTGCACAAAAGAGTTTTTCGCGGATAAATTGCATAATGTTGGTTTCCTTTTAGTTTGACAGCTCATTATACCCTTTAGATTAAAAGAAATACATTCCCCCTCATGTAGGATTGTTGGTAACTGTTTATTTATGACCTAGGTTAGAAACGAAATTATACTTAAGGGGGATGTATACACAAAAACAGTTTAAAATTGGAGAATGGTTCACCTCAATCCTTCTAAAAATGTGCTTTATCGCCGCCCTTTGGGTAAAGTCTATCTCGTCGGTGCTGGACCCGGAAGCATGGCATACCTCACCCGACAAGGGCAACAGCTTCTCACTCAAGCGGAAGTGTTAGTCTATGACGCTTTAGTAGACTCTCAACTTTTACAATTAGTCCCGGCAAATTGCCGCCAGTTTGATGTGGGAAAGCGGGGGGGGCGTCCCTCAACTCCACAAGCGGAAATTAATCAATTGTTGGTCAAACAATGTCAACAAGGGAAGCAGGTAGTCCGTTTAAAAAGTGGTGATCCCTTTATCTTTGGTCGGGCGACGTCGGAAATTCAAGCGTTAACCGATGCAGGTTGCGCCTTTGAAGTCGTACCAGGGATTTCCTCTGCCCTCGCTGCACCGTTACTGGCAAATATTCCCCTGACTGATGCGGTTTTAAGTCGCTGTTTTGCCGTCCTCAGTGCCCATCAGCCCGAAGCATTAGACTGGGAAGCATTGGCACGAATTGATACCCTGGTTATTCTAATGGGTGGGCGTCATTTAGCGACAATCGTTGAGCAGTTACAGCGTTATGGCAAATCCTATCAAACCCCTGTGGCTGTGATTCGGGCTTGTGGACGGACTCAGCAACAGGTTTGGGTGGGAACATTGTCCAGTATTGTGAGGCAAACGGCGGGTGTCTCACTGTCTCCTGTAGTCATTGTCGTGGGAGAAGTGGTAGGATTACGAGATTATCTGCAATCGCCCCAACAGTTGAATACAGAATGGACAAAGCACGAGATAATAGGCGAAGACATCAGTAGAAGTGGTTGCCAACAGATGCTTCAGGGTCAAACAATCTTAGTTACTCGTTCTGCGGAACACTCGAGTACATTTCGGGACTTGTTAGAACATGAAGGCGCTACAGTGATTGAAATGCCCGCCTTGTTGATTACGCCGCCGTCGAGTTGGGATGCTTTGGATAAAGCAATTACCCACTTATCCGATTTCGATTGGTTAATTCTCACCTCAAGTAACGGCGTCAATTACTTTTTTGAACGACTGCTTACGCTAGGAAAAGATAGCCGTGCGTTATCCGGAGTCAAAATTGCCGTTGTGGGGAAGAAAACGGCGATGAGTTTAAAAGAACGAGGATTAAACCCAGATTTTATTCCCCCGGATTTTGTCGCCGATTCCCTGGTTGAACATTTTCCTGAACCCCTGGCTGAGCAAAATATCCTGTTCCCGCGTGTGGAAACTGGGGGACGAGAGGTTTTAGTCCAAGAATTAACTGCCCAAGGTGCTACTATGGTGGAAGTTGCGGCGTATCAATCAACTTGTCCAGGGGAAATAGCCCCCCCAGCTTGGGCAGCGTTGCAAAATGGTACCGTCGATATTATTACATTTGCCAGTTCTAAAACCGTCAAAAATTTTTATCAGCTTTTAGAAAAAACGAGCAATGAGCCACTCTCGCTTTTGAAAAATGTCTGTATTGCTTCCATTGGTCCCCAAACGTCCAAAACCTGTCAACAACGGTTGGGACGAGTGGATGTAGAGGCTCAACAGTATACTTTAGAAGGGTTAACCCAAGCCATAGTACAATGGGTCAATCAAAAATAAGTCGCATTCACAGAAACCGCAGCCGCACCAATCGCAACAATTCGCCATAGATTCAATCCCATAGCGAACCGTTTACATTCGTCTAAAGACGACGGGATAAGAATTTAAGTCGGTTTTAACGGAACCAACGTGCAGCAATTTGCTACGGAATATAGCTTCTAATGCTACCCTGAACAAAAAAGCCAGCAGCAGCCATGATGACAGAGACAGAACTCGAACAGACGACAGCAACACCTGAAACAACTGAAACAACTGAAACAACTGAAACAACTGAAACAACTGAAACAACTGAAACAACTGAAACAACTGACGCCCCTGAGCAGAACAAAAGGGAATCGGAAAATGAGGGAACTATCTTCCAAGCGATTGGAATCGTCCTCGGTGAAGTCAGCGTGTCGGACGAGGGACGTGCTATGCTTACTATCGCTGGTAAAGATTATCCACTCTTCTATACATCTCGATTACGCAGGGCTTTCAACGCTCTGAAACTGGAAATAAAGAACACGGGAGAGGCGACTCAACGATTAATCGTTTACCCAAGAGTGACCCACTTTCCGCAACGCAACAAGCCGCACCAGCTTTCCTTTCAGTTGGTAGGATTCTCAAAAGGAGAACCCGATGGCGTTGCAGCACAATTGCAAGACTTCGAGTTTCAGCTCCGTGGCTTGTGGCAATTCATTCCTGTGTGTCGAGGACCCGTTGTCTCGATTTTCCGGAATTTCAATGACGATCGCCTAGACTATATCAAAAAAGCGGAACCGGCGCAAAAGGTGAGATTTATGAAGGCGTCTCACCTACCGATGATGTGGAAAGATTCTCCGGTTAAGCCGTTCCGATTCAATCCGACACTCACAAAAGAGGAACAGGGACATCCTGCATTTATTCAAGTCAAGGCTAAATTTTTACCTGATAGAAGTCTTTTTGAGTTCGATGCTCTGTTAGCGCCGCCATTGGAGAAAGCACCTAAGTTTTTGAAGGCGTCGAAGGCGGACAAGACAGCCGTACAGCAGGAGAAACGGCAGAGTAAGCCAAAGTACAAGCCTAGTACAGGAAGGCACAATCCAGAAGATAAAGAGCACAAGCCAGAAGGCAAAGAGCAAAAACCTACTATAAAAAGGCAGAAGCCTACTACACCAGAGCAAAAGCTAGAAGCTAAAGAGCAAAAGCCTACTACACCAGAGCAGAAGCTAGAAGCTAAAGAGCAAAAGCCTACTACACCAGAGCAGAAGCTAGAAGCTAAAGAGCAGAAGCCTACTACACCAGAGCAGAAGCTAGAAGCTAAAGAGCAGAAGCCTACTACACCAGAGCAGAAGCCAGAAACCACAAAGCAGAAGCCGAGTACAGTAAGGAAGAGAGTAAAAGCCAAGGAGCAGAAGCCAGAGGACAAAACACTTTAAGGTTTATGGTCTCTGTTTAACTTAATATCATCTACAAATAGGGGGATAAACTCAATCTCAATCCCGGTAATAGGTTTTCCCCCGATAATTCTGTCGGCAAATTTCGCATTTCTACTGGCTGTCCCAATCGATAAATTTCCACTTGCTGCTGTTGGGGATTAATTAACCATGCCAATTGCACGCCAGCATCCATATACTCTTGCATTTTGTCACGTAACGGTTGCAAATCGTCTGTGGCTGACCTTAATTCGATGACAAAATCGGGTGCAATGGGGGGAAATTTGCGCCGTTGTTCAGGGGGGAGCGCTTCCCAGCGTTCTCGGCGAATCCAAGCCGCATCTGGGGAACGTTTAGCGCCATTGGGTAACTTAAATATTGTGGAGGAACTGAAGGTATAACCCAGAGCAGTTTGCCGATTCCAGATTCCCAAATCGACAATTAATTCGGCTTCTCGATTTCCACTTTCTCCGCCAACAGGTGGCATGATAATTAATTCTCCCTGCGCCGTCGTTTCAAAATTAAACTCGCGATTATTTTGACATAATTGATAGAACTGTTCGTCGGTTAAATGAATGGTGTCTAAATTTAAGGTTACAGTATTCATGGTCTTTTCCCTAAGTAGGTGGACACAATTAAAGTTAGCGGTGGAGATTAGGGAACAGGGAACAGGGAACAGGGAACAGTAAGGGTTTGATGCTTGTTTACATAACTTAATCTAGTTAAGTTTATTTCCACCAACCTACTTAGCTTAAATCAGCTTTAAAATTCCCTAGCTTTATAAATAGGCATATAAAGTTAAGCTAAATCCCGGTAATAGGGTTTCACCCGATAATTCTGTCGGCAGATTTCGTATTTCTACTGGCTGTCCCCAGCGATAAATTTCCACTTGTTGCTGTTGGGGATTAATTAACCATGCCAATTGCACCCCAGCATCCATATACTCTTGCATTTTGTCACGTAACGGTTGCAAATCGTCTGTGGCTGACCTTAATTCGATGACAAAATCCGGTGCAATCGGGGTAAATTTACGCCGTTGTTCAGGCGTTAGCGATTCCCAGCGTTCTCGGCGAATCCAAGCCGCATCTGGGGAGCGTTTCGCACCATTGGGTAACTTAAATATTGTGGAGGAACTGAAGGTATAACCCAAGCGAGTTTGCCGATTCCAGATGACCAAATCAGCAATCAGTTCAGATTCTCGATTCCCACTTTCTCCGCCAACGGGTGGCATGATAATTAATTCTCCCTGCGCCGTCGTTTCAAAGTTAAACTCGCGATTATTTTGACATAATTGATAGAATTGTTCGTCAGTTAAGGGAATGGTGTCTAAATTTAAGGTTACAGTATTCATGAGCTTTACCCAATATTAAAGGAAGAGTTTTAACGAAAAATAAGCACACCCCACACCCCACATCCCATACCCCACACCCAATATCCTATCGTGGGTAATGTGGCTTAAATTGACAAATGGTGGGCAGTGCCCACCCTACGGTATATCACGAATAAACTGATGTGCATTTAAATTATGTATTTCCCTGTTCCCTGTTCCCTTTGTCTACACCCATGATTTCCACATCTCAAAGACATTATTGAATAGACGCCACTACGCCTAAACTTTCATTCGCCAGTCTGTCTACAGCACAAACCGCATAGGTTCCTGCTGCTAATTCAGCCTCGGTTGTCTCCTCTGGCAAAATTTTGTGCAGTCTCCAGTTATTACCTTGCTGCTGATAAATTGTCCAGGAGCGAATTTTGGCATTAACTGCTGCACTCCAAATCAGCTTATTCCCAATGACTCTCACCCTAACGGGAATCGCTGGCGGTGTATTACTCAGCCACGACATGGTTGGAGACAAAGCGGGTTGATTATAAACAGACGATTGGAACTTTTCAACTACCCCAAAACGATTTTCATTAAATATTTTCATATTATAAAAAATATTGCCTAGCGAGAGTTGAGGAGCCAGATTGCGGGTAATATCAACCTGTCGTTCATATTCCAAAAAAGACCAGTCTTTATCATCCAACATACTTAACCGATTGCCGGGATAAATATGTCGCTGTTTCGGGTTATTATCAGTCCACCATTCCAAAAGAACGGGATAACTTTGGGCTGGGGGGTCAATACGCCAGTACAATTGCGGGGCGATATAATCAATCCATCCCTCTGCTAACCATTTTTTCGGGTCAGCATACAGGGATTCGTATTGATCTAAACCTTTTATTTGGGCGGGTTGTCCGGGACGGTAAATGCCAAAGGGACTAATACCAAATTTGACCTGTTTCTTTGTGGCGCGAATCCCCGTATAAAGGCGCTGAACCATTTGATTGACATTTTCCCGCCGCCAATCGCCTAGGCTAAGGGTGCCGCCTTTGGCTCGATAAGCATTGTATGTTTTATCATCGGGGAAATTCTCACCCGCGATGGGATAGGGATAAAAATAATCATCCAGGTGAATGCCATCTACATCATAGCGCCGCACTACATCCATAATTACGTTATAGGTTAAATCTTGAACCACTTTGACACCAGGGTCCATCCACTTCTGATTGCCGTATTGATACACATATTCGGGATGAGTGATGGTAATGTGAGGGGCGACACTGGTGGAACTTTGGGAAGAGGTTTTGGCGCGATAGGGGTTAAACCAGGCGTGTAGTTCAATATTGCGCTGATGACAAGCCGCGATCGCAAACTCTAAAGGGTCATAATAAGGATCGGGGGCTTGACCTTGAGTTCCCGTTAACCATTCAGTCCACGGTTCTAACGGGGAGGCATAAAACCCATCGCCTGTGGGTCGAACTTGTAAGATTAAAGCATTTAACTTGAGATTAGCCGCGCGGTCAATAATTTGCAGCAGTTCCCGTTGCTGCTGGGCGACAGACAGTCCCCGTTGCGAGGGCCAATCAATGTTCCAAACGGTAGCTATCCACGCCCCACGAAACTCCCGTTGATGGCTCAGTTTCGCGGTTTTCTGGCGCACAATAATATAGTCTGAGCCAATGGCGTCGAGTTGACCGGTATAGACTAAAGCCTGGTAAATAAACGCGGCGACATCCGCACGAGTTGCTGCTTTGAGGGGGTTAAACCGCTTGACCTGTGGGTAATTCACCACCATATCGGTATTGGTTGCGATCGCAATCCGATCAATAGCATAGCTGGGAATGTCGCTAAAATCTTGATAGAGTTCCGGTAGGGCGGCTTTCACCTGTGCTAATCCACTGGTGGTTATCTCCAACCCCGCTATCAGAGACACCAACACTTCCACTCTGGCAATACTCGCCTCTGGGCGAAAACGGTTTCCCGGATATCCCGACATAAACCCCGTTTGATACGCCTTAGCAATCGCGCCAGTTGCCCAATGTTTGGCGGGAACATCGACAAAAGGAACATTAGGGCGTTTACTGGGTTTAGAGAAAGCGTTTTGTAACAAAGCAGCAAACTGCGCCCGACTCATGGGATCATCAGGACGAAAACGCCCATCGGGAAAGCCACTAATCATACCCGCCTGGGCTAACCCTTCTATGAATGAACGCGCCCAGTGGTTTTGGATATCGGGGAAACGGGGAGTTGATGCTGCCATAAGGATTCGTCACCTAGCTAAGTAGTCGGACTTTCATTAAAGTTAACAGTGGGGATTGTCATATTCGCTTTCCTTGAGAAGCAAGCTACGTCTTATGTTTAGGTAAGGATTTGAGGTGTGTTTACCAAACTTAATCTAGTTGAGTTTATTTCCACTAACCTACTTAAATAACACGGATTGAGTAGGCACGAATCTTTTGATCGACGGTGGCAATGGTTAAACGATGGTGCAAAGCCTGACAGATAAGCATTCTATCAAAGGGATCACGGTGTAATAAAGGCAACCTGATAAGTTGAGCCACACTATCCTCATCGAGACTAAGGCTAGCAATTTGATGGCGAACCCGCTGTTGTGGTAAATAGATTGCGGGTGACTGCGGCAGAGTTAGTTTGCCTAGCTGATACTTGACAATAGACTCCCAAATTGACACAACACTTAGATAAACGTCGTTATTGGGATCACGAATAGCATTTAAAACAGGTTGTGACAGTTTAGGATTGCCACTGATAAACCACAAAAAGATATGAGTGTCAAGCAAAAGTTTCATTAGCTTTCAAAAGCACTCAGAATATCTTCGGGTAGGGAATCATCAAAATCATCGGATACTGTGAACTCTCCCGCACACAAGCCAAATGGTCGTAACGATTTTTGGTTAGGTATCAACAGGCGATTATTCTGGTGTTCAATATCTTGTAGAACGCGGTCACGCATCACTTCAGCTTGAGAATAATTTCTGTCAATTAATAAAACTGTGTTGTAGCTAGCCAATGCATTTTCAAGCTGTCCTAGTTGTCGCAGTGCATTGCCACGATTAAACCAATACTGAGCGTTATTGGGTTGGAGTGCCAGCGCTTGTCCACGATTTGTCCAAACGGAATTATTCTCACCATTGAGAGCTAAGGCTTGATCATAACTGGCAATAGCTTCATTAAAGTTCTCTAGCATTAACAGTGCATTACCTTTATTAAACCAGCTAATGTCATCATCTGGTTTAAGCCTTATGGACTGTTCAAAGCTGGCAAGTGCATCTTTATACCGACCGATGTCATAAAATATTACACCTTGATCATTCCACAATTGCTCATTTTTTGGTTCTAACTCTATTGCTTTATTAAAAGTTTCAATTGCCGCTTCAATGTTGCTACATTTGGCATAAACTATCGCCAGATTAGCCAAAATTATAACTTCATTCTCTTGAATCCTTAAAGCGTGTTCATAACTATCTATTGCCTCTAGATGGCGACCTAATTGAGATAGAACAGCACCTCGATTCGTCCATGCCTGAAAATTATTTGGATTAACATCTACAGCCTGGTTATAGCTTATAACCGCTTCTTCAAGGCGACCTAAGTCATGTAAAACAATGCCTCGGTTATGCAAAATCCAATCTTTGTTGCGTTCAGGGTTGCATTCCAAAGCTTGATCATAACTGGCAATAGCTTCATTTTTATAATTTAATTCTCGGAGAATATTTCCTTTGTTATACCAAGCAATATAACTATCTGGGTTAATCTCTATGGCTTGATCAAAGTTAGATAATGCCTGCTGATATTCCCCCAGTGCTAAGTATGCCAAGCCGAGTTTATTCCAGGCAAGGTATTCATCAGACTTGTTGGCTAAAGCACGTTCGTAAAACTTAATACTTTCCTGATAATGCCCCAAGTCGTAGAGTCTGTCTCCCTGGCTATGCCATTTGGAATGCTGATACACACCATTGGTAGAGCGAGATAGCTCTAACGGTTTTATGGTATAGGCATCGTAAAGTTTGGGTTCATCTCTCTGGTGAATAGCTACCATCGCCAGTTCGTCCCGATTATAAATAATGTTGGTTTCCCATTTTCCCATTGTGACATAGCCGATGAGTTCCCAAGCATGATCTCACTTTTCACCGGATTTTCCCCACACCCAACCCCCATGCCTAAGATGCCGTGAAACGTCAGGGTATAAAAAGGAGAACAAAAGCGAACTTTCATAAAAACTCAGGCAACTTTGATTAAATACATACTCGTGTCATCTTGTCAATATATAAAAATTCATCAGTTGACCATTAATTAAGTTACCATTTATTATTTACCCGTAATGCATCGATAACAGCCAATTATCTTTACCAAAGCTGCATAAAAGCCACTGAATAACTTTACAAAACCCTCACACAACTCCCCTTTTACACCGTTTTATTTTTGTTAAAGTTTATTCATCAACAAAGATTAATAAAAATTTCATGTTGACTGACAAGGCGACAAGCAACCCCAAGACTTCATCTTACGCTCAAGAAATCTTGGCGGATTACCAAAAACTGAACTCTGAGTAAAAGCCTGCCCATTTCAGTTGGCACTATGCTCAGATAAAGCACTATAAAAAGTTGGCGCATCTGGCTCTTCCTAGTCAGCAAGACAAATGCGGCGACGACCCATTTTCCGAAATTAACCTAACTTTATCGTCAATTATAATCTAGTCCTTTGGTAAAACTATTTCAGTTTGCCAGTCCTGATTTGCGAATTGACGCTCTGTTTAGGCTATCTACTCTCACTCATTGAACGTATGAAATTTCTAGATTTTGCCCCTCTCAACTCTCTATCAATATCACCAGTTTCCATCAATGTAATTCCTGGTTAACTGGATAACAAATGATTATTACTTTCACCACCTATCAAGTGGTTAAGTAATTCTTAATTGTTTCGCAAATATCAGGATAATTTTCTGATTTTTAAGGAGAATATTCGAGGCGGGAAAACACGCTATTTGCCTTTTTTCTACTAAACAGAACACAAATAAGGAGAACATTTCATGGCATTTGATTCAGTAATTCAACTTTCCAGTCTCTGACTGATATTTTGACATTTCAGCAGTCGTTCACATTCATACCATGGGGAGACGTTGAGGAAAATAAGAGTTTGTTATTCTCTTCAACAGTAGTAGCATGAAATATCAACAATGGTTATCATCTCCTTGGATTCATCAAATAAATATTCCCCCACCTTCTAGAAGAAAAAATAAATGCCAGGTCATGACATCATCGTTGTTGGAGCCTCCGCAGGCGGAGTGGAAGCGTTGACTCAACTGGTTGCTGCTTTGCCAGAGAATCTACCAGCAGTGATCTTCATTGTCGTTCATATTTCACGCCACGTTAAAAGCTTTCTGCCGGATATTTTGAACCGAAAAAGCCTCTTGCCAGTGGCTCATGCTACAGAGAGTGAGGAGATCGTACAAGGGCACATCTATGTAGCCCCTCCGGACTACCACCTGCTAGTCAAACGCGGCTATGTTCGCTTAGTGTATGGTCCGAAGGAGAACGGTTGTCGTCCGGCTGTCGATCCCCTATTTCGCACGGCAGCGAAGGCGTATGGACGTCGAGTGGTTGGTGTGGTGCTATCGGGTGCCCTCGACGATGGTACTGTAGGGCTTATGGATGTGAAACGTTTGGGCGGTGTGGCGATTGTTCAAGATCCCGATGATGCCCTGTTTTCGGGAATGCCGAAGAGCGCGATTAAACACGTAGATGTTGACCATATTCTGCCCTTGTCGTCAATAGCCTCCACTTTAGTGCGTCTAGCCCATGAATCGGTAACGGAGGAAGGAGCAACAACCATGTCTAGTGAGAACGAGATAGAGATAGAACCTGATGTGGTGGAACTCAATGGGGCGGCTATGCGAGAGCGTGAGTTTGGAACACCTGCAAGCTTAGCTTGTCCGGACTGCGGCGGTATGCTGTACTATCAAGACGAGAGAGGTTTGCTCAAATACCGTTGTCGCGTGGGTCATGCTTGGTCAGCAGGTAGTTTGGTGGCGGGGCAATCCGAGACTCAAGAGCAGGCGCTGTGGACGGCAATCCGTTCTCTAGAGGGGCGTGGAGAGCTGATGAGTCAGATGGCAGCGAAAGCCCGCGATAATAACCGTTCCATTTCAGCCCAGCGTTTTGAAGCGAAAGCGCAGGAAGCCCGAGAGCGTGCTGACATCATTCGCAAAGCACTTTTTCAAGCCCAATTGCCGACTACGCCAGCATCTGCCGCCGCTACCCAGGACTCCAACCCGAACCAGGAAAACGAGCTAACGACCTTTAAAATTGTGGTACTGGTGGCAAAAGCTGGTGGACTGAGAGTCCTAAGCCATATCTTAGCTGCCTTACCAGGGGATTTTCCGGCAGCGCTCGTCGTGGTGCAGCACCTAGACTCTCAATCCTCTGCCAATTGGATAAGTGACGTAGTGAACCGTTCCACGACTTTACCCCTCAAACTGCCTGAAGCCGGAGAGTCAATAAAACCGGGGATAGCTTACATTGCCCCCCCAACTGAACACCTGCTAGTCAACCCGAATAGTACCTTCTCTTTCTCTCAGGCAGCATTTGTGGACTTTGATCGCCCCTCTGCCGACCTCCTGTTGCAGTCAGTAGCCGCTACGTTTAAAGAACGTGCGATCGCGGTAGTTCTTTCTGGTACTGGCAGCGATGGTGCTTTGGGGGTGAAGGCTATTCATAAGATGGGTGGTAAAGTCATCGCCCAAGATGAAGACAGTTGTGAGTTTTTCGAGATGCCGTCTGCGGCAATTCAAACGGGTGCGGTAGATTTCGTTGTGCCGATGAATGCGATCGCCTCTACTCTAATCCGCTTAGTGATGACCGAATCAGAGGAATAGTTCATCTAGCGGTTTTAACGACAATTTTACCTCTACATCATAAAAAATCCCTCAACTTAAACAGTACGTTCTGCGATCGCGTTTACCTTAGTTGAGAAAATTGCACCGCCAGTTCCCGCAATATTGGAATTGCTGGAAGTTTCAAAATAGGGTGCGTTTGCCGCCGTAGCGTAACGCACCCTTAGCGCATCCTGATTGTGGCGAGTTGGATCACAGTTGTTGCTGTAACCCTTGACTTTTTACAAAGTCTGTGCAGTATCGTCTTGGTTTAATTGCTCCTCAATCGTGCCAATTGCTGCATTGAGTCCAGCTAATCTGATTTCTAGATCGCCACGCATTGCCTTAAGAAACTTGAGCTTACGCTCTAAGCTGGTTTTCCGAGAAACAGGTTCTCCACCGCAGCAAGCATTATCCCAATTCCAGAATGGAAACATAATCCACCTTCACCTGTGTAACTCTATTCTTATATTGGCTAATTCTTGGGTTGAATAGTTGTCGGGTGATGATCGGAAAACCGACCTCTTGAGGTGCGGAGGATGTTACCTTTTTGGTATTAGAATCCACTCTCTTTTAAACCGTGAACAAGTCAAAGAAGACCTCATACTCCCTCTCTAAATACTGGCATAGCTAGGGCAGCGAGTGTTCCCAGTGCGACGACACCCGCGATCGCGCCCCACTACCTTTGCGCCTCCTTGGGCAAACTTGAGAGTAGTCTCGCGTCCAATACCGCTAGACGCTCATCGCGATTGGGGGTCAGCATGACCCAATAGGTAAGTTCAAAAGCTTTGGTCAATGTGAGCGCTCTTGCCCATTACGGGATAAGACTGCTTTAACCTCTTGTGTTCTTTCAATTTTTCGCGATCGCGGTTATTATAAATTGGTATCGCTGTTGTAGACAACATCTCTACATCAGGACAATAAAAAAGATTGTAAAAGTGGATTGGATAGAATTTATAGTCGCGATTCACTGAAGGGGACAGATCTCTGTCCGATAACGATTGGTGCAGTTGCAACCAGACGCAATTGGTTACCATAAAAGCCCAGCAAAGGTTGGTCTAAACCCAAGGTAGAGAAAGGACTTTGTACAGGTATTTGTACCTTGACACCAATCAGAGACAACCCAATCTCACCTTTACCCTCAAAGGAGAGCAGGTTAGAACCGAGAGCGCTAAAACTTGGTAAACTTAGCGGCTGTCGCCATTGGGGAAGTTGCCAATCGTAGCTAATACTACAGAGTAACTGGTCTCCTTGATGCACGTTTACACCAGAGCGTTCCCCTAATTCCCACCTAAATTGAGCGAGTTCCTTGGGGAGTCCCCAAATCTCTCGCCCCCCTTCCATCGAATCAGCATTATCAACATAGAGGTGGGAAATCCAAGTACCGAATTTACCCCCATAACGAGTTACAGCACTGACAATAATTAACTCGCTATAGGTTAAGGTGGAACCTAAACCATAAAACGCCGCGTAAATTCCACCAAGAGTTTTACCGGGTAAAACAGAAATAATTTCCAATTCAGAAGGAACAAACGGGCGCACCTTTGCAATATCAAACAAATGCAAGGTCTGGATACTGTAGCCTTGCAGTGTCCAAGGAGCTGGAGGATATGCCATCTTAACTAACTTTTTTACACAAGTGAAAAGGTTTTACCTAAGTAGTCGGACATAAATAAACGGTACTATGTCTTGAGCTAAAAAACTTTGGCACCTTGACGCAAAAGGATGTGAGCAATCTTTACAAAGATTTACACAGATATCCGGATAAATCGGTTGATCTAGATGAATCTTTATGCCCAGAATAATTGTTATGACTGCACCAAACCTCTATCAAAAGTTGTAAGTAGGACTCTAATGTTAAGTTGGATTGTATTCGTGAATACAAACAGATTCTAGGTTGTTATTCCTTCAGATATATAGACGGATAGGCTATGACTATCCTACAGAAAGAGGCACTTGCCTATCTCAATTTTTTACTATGATTTTAGTCTGGAATAGTCAGCTAGGCTAAACCAACGAAACCCGCTAAGGCGGGTTTCAAAGTTTCACACCCCTTAATTTTTTCATTTCCTTGTCAAGCGGACTTTGTTAGTAGGGTTCCGTGACTTTAATCGCTTGGGTTTAATTTTACACAGCTAGGTTAGGTTTTATTAGCTTTGTTTTTGCTAAATAAAAACCACCAAAGTTCTGTACCAATTAACGCTAAACCGCCTAGGGTGACACCGACTTTTAGCGGTAATGATTGCTCAATTCGGCGGAATTGACTGGTCTGCTGGGACTGATGTTCTGACATTTCAGCCGTAGCTGGATTGGCAGCGACTCCGAATAGAAGCCCTAAACTAATCAGATAAGCTAAGGTTTTGGGTTTGGTTAACATTGTTTCGATTCCTCCTAGATTACTAAAGTGCGACCCGATAAAGTTGAGAAAATTCGGATTGTTTATTGATATTATCGGGTCGCCAATACAGGATTTCACTGATAATTGGGGGTATCCTACTTAGCAGGATGAGTGATGATTTTGGGCTGGAAATTCCGCAGCCTTAAGGCATTAGTTACCACGGAAATGGAACTCAGCGCCATTGCTCCCCCGGCTATAATTGGATTCAGTAATACGCCAAATAAGGGGTAAAGAATTCCTGCCGCAATGGGAATTCCGGCGGTGTTGTAAATAAAGGCAAAGAAGAGATTTTGGCGAATATTTCGCATCGTGGCGTGGCTGAGTTGAATCGCGGTAACAACTCCATTTAAGTCACCGGAAATTAGGGTAATATCACTGGCGGCTATGGCGACATCTGTACCCGTACCAATGGCGATTCCTACATCCGCTTGGGCTAAGGCTGGGGCGTCATTAATTCCATCGCCTACCATGGCAACAATACGGTTTGAATGTTGGGTTTTGGGTTTTGAATTCGGTGTTTTCTTGATGTCTTCGGTTTGCAAAGATCGGATGACGGCGGATTTCTGATCCGGGCGCACTTCGGCAAAGACGTGCTGGATACCCATTTCTCGTGCGATCGCGTCGGCTGTTTGTTGATTATCTCCTGTGAGCATGACGACTTGCAACCCCAGGCGTTGCAGTTTCTTTACCGCCTCAACAGAGGAGGGTTTTAAGGCATCGGCTATGCCCACTAATCCCTCAACCTTACCATCGACAGCAATCCAAGCGGTGGTTTTTGTCGCGGCTTCCCAGGTTTGTTTCTGGGTTTGGAGGGATTGGGTATTAATTTCTAGTGCATCCATCCAGCGTTGGGTTCCGATTTGAATCAGGTTATTTTCTACTTTTCCTTGCACCCCCATTCCCGCAACGGCTTCAAAGTTTTGGACATCGGGTAAGGGGAATTCAACACCTTGGAGTTTGGCATAATCAACGATGGCTTCGGCTAAAGGATGTTCCGAAAGTCTTTCCACGGCGGCGGCTAATCTTAGGAGTTTGATTTCATGATGATCCGCTGTTCCTTTTACGGTTACATAATCAGTTACACTGGGTTTGCCTTGGGTAATCGTGCCAGTTTTATCCAGAACAATTGCCTGAAGTTTATGGGCGAGTTCTAAACTTTCTCCGCCTTTAATTAAAATGCCATTTTCTGCGCCTAAGCCGGTGCCAACCATAATGGATGTCGGGGTAGCTAATCCTAACGCACAGGGACAAGCGATAATTAAAACCCCAACGGTGGTAATCGTGGCAAGGGTAATATTACCCATAATATTAAACCAGATTACAAAGGTCGCGATCGCAACGGCAATCACAACGGGTACAAACCAGCCTGTGACTTGATCTGCGAGTTTCTGAATCGGGGCTTTTGACCCTTGCGCTTCTTGCACTAATTTGACAATTTGCGCCAATACGGTGTCTTTTCCCACTCGTGAGGCGCGGAATTTGAAACTCCCGGTTTTATTAATCGTAGCGCCAATTACTTCATCCCCGGCTTGTTTTTTCACCGGGATGGGTTCGCCAGTTACCATGGATTCATCGATGGTAGATACACCATCAACTACTTGCCCATCAACGGGAATCTTTTCCCCTGGGCGCACGACAATAACATCACCGACGATAACCTGTTCAATGGGAATATCAACTTCTTCACCTTTACGAATTACCCGCGCTGTTTTCGCTTGTAATCCCATTAACTTGCGAATCGCTTCTGAGGTTTGACCCTTCGCCCGATTTTCTAAGAGTCGCCCCAATAAAATGAGGGTAATAATCACGGCGGCGGGTTCATAATAGACATCTGGTGATAATCCTTGGGTGATTAAAAAGCCAGGGAAAAGGGTAACAAACAGAGAATAGAAATAGGCGGAACCTGTCCCCAGCGCCACCAGAGTATTCATATCCGCGCCATGACGTTTAAAGGCTTTCCATGCGCCGACAAAGAAGGATTGACCGCACCAAAAGAGTACAGGTGTACTTAAAACCAGTTGTACCCAAGCATTATGCAGCCAGGAGGGAAAGTAGGGAATGTGCAATCCTGTCATCGCCGGAAGTGAACCGACGACGAGGATGAGGCTGATAACGCCGCTGACGATAACTTTACGTCTGAGATCCCGTTGATGGGCTTCCCTTGCTGCTTTTTCGGCATCGGTGTCTTCACCCATTCGGGTGGTATCTAAGGGTTGCGCCCCATATCCCGCATCGGCGACGGCTTTTTGGATGCTGTCTAAGTTTGTCGCGTTGGGATTATAGGTTACAGAACCTTGTTCCATGGCAAAGTTAACATTACACTCAACAACGCCAGGAACGTTTTGGATGGCTTGTTCAATGGTGGTGGCGCAAGAGGCGCAACCCATTCCTTGTAGTCGTAGATGGCTGGTTTCCATGGTTGACTCCTGATAGTAGCAGTTTGGGGAGTGGGGAGGGGTAATAGCACGTCTGAAGGGTGTACGTTTATAGGATAAAGTCTCCAGCTTACTGGAGAGTCAAGAGAGGATAAAAATCAGGGATGCGGAATAGGAGGGTAGCTGGACTTACTGGCTAGAGTTGTGATATAGTCTCTCACAAATCGCCCCTAATAAAAAAGCCCGAAACCCTTGCTGTTGTAGCATGGCTATTATGGGCAATTAACAGGACTTGATATGAGTACAGCACTTGAACGATAACCTCAGACCAGTGTCCTAGTGCATTTTGTTAGCAACAAACTTTATTTAATTGTTGGAGGAATTAATCTAATGAATCATGCTAAATACTTGTGTGAACAAATTAATTTATCACTTTGTTCCCTTTCTTATAGCTTTAGTGAAGATTCCCATGAACAAAAGCTGATTGTAAATTCATATAAACCAGTCTATTTTCCTGTAAAATTAGGAAAAAATAGTCATGAAACTTCTCAATGGATGCGTCATACACATTCTGGAGGCGCAATTTACGAACCAGGAACAATTGCTGTTTTTGAGGCGTTATATACCTCAGCAAAATCACTCAATACAGTCTTTGATGTTGGAGCTTTATACGGCTACTTTTCTCTAATATGTTTGTCAATATTTGATACCGCAAAAGTTTATTCATTTGAGATGAATCCGGTTTCGTTTGCATCCCTAAAACATAACATCGATATTAACCACCAACTAGATGTAATATCTCGAAATAAAGCCTTTAACTATGCACTTTCTGACTCCTCGGAACTAAATAAATCTATAATCAACCGAGGTTCTAAAATTGATAGTGTTAGTAATTATCCCTATTTAGATCGTCTCAATATAATTTTTAAAAATATGCAAGTTTATGGCACATATAAGTTATGGGAGAGCAAAGATAAGTTGAAGCAGTTTTTGGATGGAACCCCGAAAAAAAAATATTTTAAGCAATATTTTAATCAATTTAACATAGATTGTTGGTCAATTGATGATTTCTGTGAAAAAAATTATGTAATGCCAGATTTGATTAAAATGGATGTAGAAGGTTTCCAAGCTAAAATCATCCCCGGAGCAATGAAAACACTTGAAAAATCTAAACCTTTTTTCCTACTAGAATTCGATTCACTCTCGAAAGTTAATGCCTTTGGTCTCTCAAATAAAGAAATAGTCAAACCTCTTTTTGATATGGGTTATCAGCTTATTTGGGGGAATCATCGTACCCAAAATAGCGCTTTTATACCTCTCAACTACAATGACCTAGATTCGAGTCACGAATGCAACTCGTTAGGTCTGTTCTTTGTTGAAGAACGCTTGCGCTTGAATTAAGCTAGCAGAAGCGAGCTTATACCATTTCACAAAATGCCTGATACAGATAGAACCTCCAGAAAAATTTCATCCTGTAACAGAAGCCACTACTTGATCGGTGAGTTCTGAGAACAACTTCCGTAACCTAAAACCATCACAATGATTGTTGAAATCCAGCCGTAACCCGAAAATCAGGAGACTCCTCACTTAAACCAACCCCAACCCCAACCGATAACACATTCAGAGGTGTCAGTTGATAGCGAACCCCCAACTCCAGCAGAAACGCTTCCTTATCCTCCTCTAATTCCTGCTCATAAACAAAATCCGTCAGCAGCAGCGCTTCTGAATTTAGACGGCGACTATACCCCAAAACACCAGACAAGCGATCGCGGCGTTCCCCATCTTGGCGCTGATCATTTAAACCATAAGCCACATTCAAATGTAGGCGATCTAAATTTGCCCCGGTTCCTAATGTTTTCGTCGCAATTAACTTTAACGTCGGATCAACTCCCGCACTATCATTACCCGTCGGCAGATCCGCACTCACAGACGCCGCAAACGCAGGTGTTTTCAGCGTTTCTGTATTGAAATTATAAAACACTTCCACACCCACATCCCCGATACCATCCTCCTTTGCTCCGAATTCAAAGGGAACAGTAATTTTCCCTTGCCAGTTGGGGGCAAAGCCATACTCCAAGCGCGGTTCCAGGATAAACTTATCCTCGCCATCCTCCGCGCGATCGTATCGGAATTGTCCCTGAACTTCTAATCCTTGATAAGGAACCGGATAGGCATCTTCAACTTCAATCGGTAATCCTTCTTCTAAGTTGAAATGGTCAGAGGCTTGTGCGGTTGATTGCCCAAATGTTGCCATGGTTAAAATGATAACAGTTAAACCCGTAAGCGGCTGCAATGAATGTTTCATTTTCCTCACTCCTAATACTATAAATTCAAACCAAACTTTAGGGTGTTTTAGCGAAGCGTAACGCACCATTGCTCAAAGCGTTGGGGGTTGACGAATCTCGCCTAAACTCAAAACCATCTCTTGAAACAGGTGCAAAGTATCAGTTAAAACTGGGATATTGTCGCCTTGATTAGCCCTTTTGTAGAGACGTGCCGGTGGAACGTCTCTTAAAAGTTTGTCGTGGGTGATATCAGCATTTAGTTCCGGTGGAACGTCTCTTAAAGATTTGTCGTGGGTGATATCAGCATTTATACCAAATCCGGGTTAGCTACCCCCGTTATAACCTAGTCCGCGTAGGCGGACTTTGTTTGTGTAGCAGCGATTTCAATCGCCGTGGCAGAAGGGGGTAATAAAGGCGGATTTGGTATTAGTTCCACCGGAACCTCTCTTAAAAGTTTGTCGTGGGGGATATCAGCATTTATGGCGAATACAGCACAACGGCGAACCTAAAGAGCCTACTCTAAAAATGTTTGTGCTGATGGCTCACTCCCCATCGGAAGCGGTTCAACATCAGGTAAATTGCCATACTTTTCCTGCCAACCTTTCAGCATTACCTCTATCATCATTGGATTAACTTTACCCGGTGCCATCATCTCAGGAGACATCGGCATATTTGGCATAATTTCCATCATCGCATCCATAAATGAACCCGGCATTTCACCCGATTGTATTCCCGGAGTCAGTTTCAGTTTCAACTGTGCCATTAACTGTTGATGCATCTGGTGCATTTGAGGACTCATCTCACTATGATGTCCATCTGAATCCATTTCACTATGATCCATCTGGGAATCCATACCCCCATGGTGCTGCATCATCATTGGCATCATCTCTGCCAACATTTCCATCATCATTTGTGCCATCGCACCATCTGAGCTTTTAATCCAATCATCATAAACTAACGGATTTAAATCAGGCTTAGGTGTGGTAAACTTCCGCACTAATTTATCATCCCCTGGCTGATAACTCATGGCATCTAAAACCCGATTCAATTCAGCACGTTTTTGCTCAATTGTCCACCCATCGTAAGCAAAAATATCATAAGTAATGCCATGGAGCATGTGTAAATTATCAAAAACATTCGCCGTTTCCGGAGAAAGACGACTGTAACGAGGTGAGCCTTCTCGACTTAATATCATCCGCATCGGGGGATTGGGAACAACTTGGGAACTAAACAAATCTTCCATTTTCTGGATCATCTTGTCCTGTTCCTGATCATTTCCGCCAATCATCATCGACTCATAAATCGCCGGATGCCACCAATGAGCGGCATAGAAAAAGTTATTATTTTTCGGATAATAATTCCGAGTTAGGCTAAAATAGGGCTTCATCATTACCCCAGCGCGACGCATGGTTACATCTAGAGGTGCGGGACTCAATGCAATGTCTTTATAGGTGGATTTATAATAGTCATAAGCCTCTTTGAGTACTTGTTCTTTTTCACTCCAAGGAATATCTGAATCTGCCATGATATCCTCAGTCATTTCGTGGAGTAAATGCACGGAGTCAATGGTGCGGAAGAGTCGCCAAGTTGCACGCGCTGTATAAGGCGCATATAATTCCATCGTTGGCTCAATCCGGGGTGGATTTTGGTAAAACGCTAGAACTTCCTGGTAAAGCTTCGTATCTTCCTCACCATGACGCTGGAAGGGAGTTAAAAGTAAAACATCATGGAGCTTGCTATGTGCAAAATGCAGCGCACTAGCGACTCGGTAACTGCGTCTGTGGCGGTTATAGAAGCTGAGGCGGTAGGGAGTGCGGGGATGAGCTACGGCGTTGCGCTGCTGTGCCATGATCGGCTTGGGTGCAGAGCCGATGATTAAGGTTGTCGCGATCGCGAGTGCGGTAAGTTGTTTGATATATCGATTTCCCATAGTAGCTATCTGCTGAACAGGTCTAAAATTTCATCCAACTCTCTGTCCAAAATGATTTCTGGATATTTCTTAGTTTGACAGAAAAATATGAAATCAAGATGAAATCTTTCTGATTAGCGATGATAAGCTGTCATGCATTTAAATTGGGTAACGTTAACGACTACCTCTAATAACTGCGCTTTCAAATTCCTCCAACGCCTGAACATGTCCCACTTGCCATGATCGTTTTACGGTATCCGGGATAACCTGAGTGATCGGAATTTCTGGAAACGTCGGACTAATATCTGATAGTATATACTTCCCTTCTCTTAACACATAAAGTGTCAACTTCCCACTATCATAAACCCAGACTTCGGGAACGCCAATTCCTTGATAAGCATCCAATGTTGTTTTCGATGTAACATCTGACTCGATTGCTAAATCAGGTGGCGGATCATCGGGTTCAAGTCGGCGACGACCAATCATCTGTTGATAATTCTGAATGTAGAAACAAGCATCCGGTTCAACGCCTGCGGCTCCTTCTTTTTTAAAGGTAGTTGAACCAAAAGGTTCATACCGTCTGCCTGTAGCCTTGAGGAATAGCTTGACTATATCTGAAATAATATCCTTCGGTTTTTCATGCTCCGGTAAAGGAAGCATAATTTCTAATGTTCCCTGGCTGTAAGCAAGTCTTGCTGCACGTTTTTCTCCCAATTCTGCCAAAATAGACTCAAATTCCTGCCAGTTTACGTTAGGAATGGTGACAGCACTGCCTGGTGCTAGTCTCATCTGACTAATCGGTTTAACAATAGGGGAAAAAGAAGTCATAAGTAAAAATAAACGTATTCAGTAGAAACGCCCCTGAGGACGTTTCTACTGAAGTCAGCAAAGCGGTTATTGACTAGCCGATTTTACCATTTAGTGAGGAGTTTTTAGCCAATCCATTTATGTAGGCTAGGGTACTATTCTCCAAACAAACTCTTAATCGCATCTCCCAGATTTTGAGAAGCCTCTTCCATATCCGAACCTGCATCTTCGGCGCGATTTTTAAGGCGACCTGTATCTTGTTCCGCCCGCCCTTGAGCTTGCTTTGCTGCACCTTTAACGTCTTCTTTGGCTTTGCCCACATTTCGTTCTACGGTGCCGATGTCTTCTTTGGCTTTCCCTTGAATTTGGTCGCTGGTTCCAGAACCGAATACTTGATCAACTGGGTTACTATCGGCAAGGATAAACGGTGTCGTTTTTACGGTTAAAGCATGGGCTGTTGGCGTTGCATTAAAAAATGTGCCTGTCCAAGTTAATGTCACTAACACTAGAGAAAAGAGTGCGGGTAGGAGTTTCATCACGACTTTTCGAGTATTTTGGATCATGGATTTAGTTTTCATGGTTATTTTTTGAAGGTTTTGCATTCTGAAACTATAACAGAGTGGCTGATTATTCGGGTTCCTTCATTAGACATAAATTTTTATTGCCGATTTAGATCTCCCTCTTCCCTTATAGATCCCCCTTCCGTCCCCCTTATAGATCCCCCTTCCGTCCCCCTTAAAAAGGGGGAGACCAGTGGATGCTTCGCTTTTTGTTCCATGGGGGAGACCAGTGGATGCTTCGCTTTTTTTGCACGGGGGAAACCAAGGAAAAGCAAATTTTGCGGTAGTTTTGGGTATTAAACGCTTTTGGGTAACCGAATTGTAAACTGGCTTCCCTTACCTAATTCACTGTGTACCTGAATAGTACCCTGATGAGCTTGGGCGATCGCACGCGCAATTGATAACCCTAACCCTGAACCTCCCGACACCCTGGCGCGATCGCTATTGATGCGATAAAATCGGTCGAAAATGTGCTTCTGATGTTCGGGTGCAATGCCAATTCCTGTATCCTGGATGTGAATCAACACCCACTGATCCCGGCAATCCAGACTAACCTTAACCTGACCCCCAGCGGGTGTATAATGCAGCGCATTCACGACAATATTAAATATCAGTCGATAAAGCTGTTCTTCGTCTCCTAAAACCTGGATGGGTTGATCAACCTGAATATCTGTGGTTAACTTAATCTGCTGGGTCATAGCGAGGGCGGCGAGTTCTTCTTCAATATCATTGAGCAAGTCTTGCATACAGCAAAGATGCCATTGATTGTGTTGAATTTTTCGATCTAAACGAGACAACAGCAATAAATCACTCACCAGTTGAGATAATCGATAATTTTGACGTTCAATAACCTGCAACGTCTCGCGACTCTCAGCTTCTGAGATACAAGCCAGTCGGAGAACCGATTCGACGGTGGCTCGAATCGCCGCTAAGGGTGTCCGTAATTCGTGAGCAGCATCGGCGGTAAATTGTTGAATCTGCTGGTAGGATTGGTAAATCGGGCGCATGGCTAACTCGGCTAGCCACCAAGCGGCGACACCGACGAGCAACATAGCTAAAGGTAACCCCAGTAAAATCATGATTCTGACTGAGGCGAGATAATGATCAAAATCTGCTAAAGAACGACCAACCTGGAGATATCCCCAAGGCTCATTGGTTGGGGTATCCAAGGCTAAAACCAGGTGTCGGTAGCGTAAGCCTGACGTATCCTTAAGGGTGAGTAAGCTTTGTTCTGTGGCGTTTTCAGGGATTAACTCAGTAGACAATTGCTGCGGTGGTGATCCCGATTGAGCAATCAGTTGTCCAGACTTATCAAAGAAGCGGATAAAATAATCGCCTTGATGAATCGCACTCAAACGATGAGCGGGTGAGGTGTGTCTCTCGGCTGTACAAAACTCCCCCAAGGTAGATTGAGTCTGATTATCCACCGTGCGATCGCGCATTAAACAGAGGTTGGGTAAACGTCGCTTTGCCGCTGTTTCCAGACGCCCCGGTTGTCTTAATGTCGGTTCTAAACTATCATGCAACATCCCCGCCACTGATTTCAACTCTTGATTAGCACTAACGCGATGAGCATGAGCAATCGCCTCATACACCCCCAAACCCGAAACGCCCAAAATTAAACCCATAACGCCAGCATACCAACCAGCCAGTCGCCACCGAGTTGAGCGAAATAATTGATTTTGATTCATCTGATCAGGGAGATGGGGTGTAGGGGTGTAGGGGCGGGTTTTACTATTATCGTTTCTTTTGCACCTGGATGTGACTAAACCCGCCCTTCTAGGTAAGCAAGGAAGCACACAAATGACGAATGAGAACTAAGATGGAACATTTAGACGATAACCCACCCCATAAACCGTCTCAATCAAATTATCGCAACCCTGCTGCGCCAGCTTCCGTCTCAGCAGTCGCATTTGCGCCGCCACAACATTACTCATTGGTTCTGTACCCAATTCCCAGAGTTGATTGAGCACCTGATCGCGGGTGACAATTTGGTTAGGATGTCTCATAAAATATTCCAACAACTGAAATTCTTTATGAGTGAGGGGAATCGTTTGCTGATTTCCTGGGGAGTCTTGCCAATAAGCGGTATGAGTACCGTAATCTAAGGTGAGGTTGCCGATTTTGAGGTGTTGCGCTTGGAAATGAGGCGATCGCCTCTGCAATGCTCTCAACCGCGCTAGGAGTTCCTCCATACCAAAGGGTTTGACTAGATAATCATCAGCGCCAGCATCTAGCCCCATTATTTTATCCTCCATCCGATCCTTTGCCGTGAGCATTAAGATGGGCAGAGGACTTTGTTGCGATCGCAGCCGTTTACATAAGTCTAATCCGGATAATCCGGGTAATAGCCAATCAAAGATTGCTAAGGTGTATTGAATCCAGTCGGATTCTAAGTATTCCCAGGCTTCAACGCCATCGAGAACCCAATCTACAATATAAGCCTCTTGATTCAACGCCCGCTTAATCGCCGCGCCTAAATCGGGTTCATCTTCGACTAAAAAAATTCTCATAGCATCAAATCATGAAATCAAAATGAAATCGTTGTCCACCATTAGTCAGATATTACAGCTCATTCTCTAGTTGGACGCGATCGCACCCGCAACTTTCTACAGTGAAAAGCGAGAGGACAGCAATCTGAGTCCACCTTAAAATTAGCCGGATTTTCGGGTTCGCGGTTTTTCAGTTTAGCTCAAGTGGATGTCTTAGATACTGTTGTCTTGGGTAAAACGCCGCTTTTTTATTAGTTTAATCCTCACCTTACCCATCCTCTACTTCTCATTCCAATTTCAGCAATGGTTCTTTATATTTATACAGAAGACATAAGCGAAACAGACGCCCTGGCAATTGCCCCTGCATTAGAAACATCCTCTGAACATTCCCTGGCTAAAGCTGTGGTTAAAATAACGTGATTGCAATTCCACTGGCGGCTGGAGTCGCTTACGCTTGGGGAATTTTATTGTCTCCCGCAGTCGGGGCATTATTAATGAGTCTTTCTACAGTCATTGTGGCGATTAATGCAGTTATGTTACGTCGAATTAAGTTGGCTTAACGTTTAACCGTTACCGTGAAAATTAAAATTAGTTGTAAAACCTAAATTTCCCTGTACTAAATGCAGATTTTTTAACAAAAAGTCTGACAAAAAGTGTGTTGTACATCCCTATAAAGTTCTCAGCATCCAAGCGAAAAATTGTTCGGATTATTGGGCGTGTGATAGTAAAACCTTTTTCCGATAACCTGTAGGATAGCGATAAAGTCCCTAGTTTGCCACCTAAAAATCTGAACCAATATCAGTAGGGGCAAGTCATAACTTGCCTCTACTGCGCTTAGCGGTAGTAGATAGAATCAAGAATCATCCGATAGTTAGATGTAATACCTTAACCCCTTCTTTAGGGTAGTTTACAGAGCTTGAAGCCGTTTCAATTCATCTAGCTATTGATGGATTTTCTCAATAAGCTATTTTCTTGAAATCAAGTTAATTCGTTGGAATAAAACCCTAGCAATCAAAAAAATATCAAATCAGTTAAGTATCATGAACAACGCAAGCTTTTGGCAAATGTATAGTGAGGCAGTGTTAACCTCACTCGGCTTTTTCTGGAAAGCGTTATGGGCGTTCATATTGGGTTATGTCATTAGCAGCGCTATTCAGGTTTTTGTGACCCGCGAACGTATGCAACGGACAATGGGTGAAGCGGGAAAAGGTAGCGTCGCCTTGGGAACGTTTTTCGGGTTCATCTCCAGTTCCTGTAGTTTTGCCGCCCTAGCGACAACGAAATCCTTATTTAAAAAAGGAGCCGGGTTTGTTCCTTCCCTGGCTTTCTTACTCGCCTCAACCAATTTAGTAATTGAGTTAGGATTTATCATCGCCGTCTTCCTCGGTTGGCAGTTCGTCGTCGGCGAGTATTTGGGCGGACTTCTGCTGATTATTTCAATGTGGTTAATTGTGCGGTTTACGCGCCCCACCAAGCTAATTAGAAAGGTACGCAAACGACTGCGGGAACGGGAAGATGAAGGCGAGCAAAATGATGGGGAAGATCCTCCCGACTGGAAGGAGAAGATTCAAACTAAACAGGGATGGAAACAGGTTGCCCGGAAATATTTCATGGAATGGAAGATGGTTTGGAAAGACGTAACCATCGGTTTTACTGTGGCGGGGGCTATTGCTGTATTTGTGCCGCGATCGTTTTTTCAGTTCCTGTTTATTGGTTCTGGACAAGATGGGAATCCGGGATTTTTGGCGATTCTAGAAAATACGATTGTTGGACCGGTGGCGGCGTTTTTTACGTTTATCGGTTCTATGGGGAATATTCCTTTGGCTTCGGTTCTTTATGCCAATGGGGTGAGTTTTGCTGGGGTTATCGCGTTTATTTTTAGTGATTTAGTCGTGTTCCCGATAATTCGGATTAATGCCAAGTACTACGGCTGGAAAATGGCATCCTATATCCTGGGCGTCTTTTTAGCCGCATTGGTGGTGACAGCAATTGTCATGCACTATGGCTTTTCCCTATTGGGGCTTTTGCCACAAAGTACTGGGCAGAGTCAAGCCCAGACGCAGCGTTTTGCCATTGACTATACATTCTGGCTGAATCTTGCCTTTCTCGCTGTCACCGGGGTTCTGGCTTGGCTGCGTTGGGGTGGCAAAAAGGAGCATAAGGGTGGAATGCATCACGGTGGGGGTAACAAAGGTATCATTGAGCGCGTACTGTTTTGGCTGGCGATTGTCTCCTATATCTGGTTAGCCGGGGGTTTGATTGCTACTGTTATTAAGTAGGCGTTTGGTTACCTGTGGGGGTTTGGAGACCAAACAGGGGTTTGGTTACCTGTGAGGGTTTGGAGACCAAACAGGGGTTTGGTTACCTGTGAGGGTTTGGAGACCAAACAGGGGTTTGGTTACCTGTGAGGG
>NZ_JBKHUP010000067.1:0-47383 GCF_046565525.1 Coleofasciculus sp.
TTATCAGTTATCAGTTATCAGTTATCAGTTATCAGTTATCAGTTATCAGTTATCAGTTATCAGTTATCAGTTATCAGAAGATGGGGGAGATTGTGTAGGGGCGGATTTCACTACTATCTTTTCGGTTACACCCAGATGTAACTAAACCCGCCCCGACTGTACATAAGACGAATGACCAATGACCAATGACCAATGACCAATGACCAATGACAAATAACAAAGGACAAAAATTAAAACAAGCGGCTACGCCTAACGAAGCCGTAGAAGCGATTCAGACGTTAGTTGCTCAAGCGCAGCCTGCTAGCGATGACGTAATCACAGCCTTAATTGGGGCATTAAGTCATCATCATCCGGCTGTCCCAGCCGCCGCTGTAGACGGGTTAGTGAAATTGGGGTCAGCCAGCGTTAATCCTTTAATTGCCGCCTTTGAAGCCTCGGGTGACCAGGCTGTGCAAGCCCATATCATTCAGGCTTTAGCGCGAATTGGTGACCCAAAGGCGCTGAGTTTGTTAGAGGATATCGTCGGCACATCCGTCGCGAATCACTGTCAAGGAAATGTCCGGCGCGTAGCTGCACGCGGGTTAGGAAGGATTGGCAGTTTAGCCAAGGATGCAGCAATTATTAGTCAAGCCATAGACAAATTGACCTGGGCGTTACTGACACCAGAGGATTGGGCGCTGCGTTATGCTGCGATCGCGTCCTTACAAGATATTGCCCAGCCAGAAGTTATGCCTCCCTTACAACAGGCGTTGACTCAAGAGTCGGATCGGGTGGTACAAGCACGATTGAACCGCGCGATCGCACAGTTACAATCCATCATCTAGCTGCTCGCTGCCAACATTAGACTTACTTGTGCTTGTGGTAATGGTTTCGGTTCGATTCTCTGACAGGACTCAATCGTTTGAATGTGGGTTTGCACAGCTTTAAAGCTAGCCAAATTCAGTAAAACGATATCTTCGTACACTGAATCATCAGGAGTTTCAACCGCTAAAATTAGATCGTTCAGTTGATTTTTTTCGATAACAACATTCAGACATCTCAAAAATAAATCACGTTTCTTATGGCGAACATTGACCAAGTACCAATTGCTGTGAACAGGGGGCGGTTCTCCTGGCGGCTCGATAGGTTTGAGAGGTGGTAATTCCAAAACTACTAAAAGTCCTTTAAGTTTGCTAACTAAGGCATCCGGGTTTCCGGATTTAAACATTCAGATTATAGCAAAGCGGAAGGTTACATCCGAGCCAGGGCAGTTATTTTAGCCAGTTTGCTCTGATCTAGACCGCTCAAATCTTCCAGTTTTAGCCACTCTTGTTTAACTAACCTAGCGAAAAGAAACAGGAGAGCGGAATAGTCATAGTCGTACTTACCATCAATATCGTGCCGCCTTGCACTCAAAAAATCGTGCAGACGCCAAACCTGATCGAGTTCAGTAATTCCACTGGCGTATTCCCGCACCTGTGTGATCAAAGCATTAGTTTCTCGTTGATACGCTTTCTCAAAAGCATCTTTTGCGATTTGTTGCTCTACGTCAGACCAAATAGTTTCGTTTACTTGCATTGTCCAGTGTTTTGAACACTCCCAACCCATAAGAGCAGGGAGTGCTCACTCAATCATTTACAACGTGCTACGATTTACTCCTACTCAACATGGCTTTAGATAAGCTCCTCTAGAAGTTCAAACTGACTCTTATGAGTACAGTTTTTAGAGTTGTTACCGAGTTAAGTTGAGTAACTCCTTCGGCGAGGCTAATAAATCAATTGCCACAAAGTAGACTTTGTTCTCAGAGTTAAGCAAGAACCGCCATGCCATATTCATTCCCACCCCGGCACCAAACCAAGGAGTTTGAACTTTACCTGTGACTTTGATCTGAGTATAACCCTCTTGTGCCGATTCAGAAACACCTTGTTCCGGCATCAGCTTCAGGTTCTGGCATTCTTCCCGGAAGAAGCGGTAGACGGCGTCTTTACCAATGATCGGTCTTTGGAACGGAGGTTGCAGCGCTCCATCATCAGTGAACAGTTGGATCAGGGCGTCAAAGTCATTGGCATTCATGTAATTCATGTAGCTCAACACCGTCGGGTTGTCAACTCCCTGGATCGTCACCGACGTCCGTTGGGACATTTGCTTAGGTGGAACGATTGGCTCAGTGACTTTTTTGTAGCTACCCAGTTTACTCGGATCAAACCCCATATCCACAACCGCATTCCGCAGCACCGTAATTTGCTGTCCCGGATCTAAGTTACGAATGGCTTGTAGCACGGCGGCTGCATTGGCGGATAGCCGATAACCCTCTGGAATAGGTGCGACTGTCCCCTGTTCCATCCATTGTCCTAGCTGATACCAAAAGCCCAGCTTGATATTAGCCGACCAACTGGCATAAGTACGGCTAATCGGCGCATCGGCGCGGTTTGCCAAGTCACACATGACCTGAGTTTGCTCTTGGAAAGACATTTGCCGAATTTGATTCAAGGTTCCTTCTGCAAGCACCATGCTTGCGGCTCCTGGCGCAGCGATGGTGATGGTTTTTCCCATCTCCAGGTAAGCAAACCAGATTAAAGCTAATTGATCTTCAGCGTTAAGTTGAGTGAAACGGGCAATCGTGGCTGGTACAGCATCGGCTGTTAGGGTTTCAGGAAATATACTACGAGCTGAATCAATGGTAAAAGGCATAAGACTCTCCTAGTAGGAAAATTTATCAAAATGCTACGTAAGCGCCTGTCCTGAGCTGTTTTGGACTCTCTAGGGCAGGCATAAAATCTCTTCGCTAAAAACAATAGTAACAAATTGTAAGTAAGTGTAAATATATATTTAGATTTTTTTGTATCTTTTTTGGCAGTTTTTTATCCGCTACAAGTGCTTATCATTTTCATCAGACTTATCTATCATTATTTGGGAAATTGGGAAACCTGTCAAAATGTCTCTATGGGGGTAAAGTCCTGAAAGCTTGATTGGTAGTGGTTTCAGCTTGCTTGTCACCCCATCAGCAGTTAGAATTTATCTAATTGTGGGGGGAGAGGGGGAGCAATAAGACCCACGCCATAATTTTTAATTGGGCGTTGGGATACACTGGACTCCCCCAAGATCAATGTGGTAAATTGACATCATCCTTCGATACATCTGCTCACAAAGCTAGTTGAAATTGCTGCACCGTGAGTTGATTCTCGAATTTGATAATCAACAACCAACGCAAATCAAACTAATCAGTACCGCCGGGCTAGCGGGAATGGAAACTGCCTGTGCAGACGGTCTACCGGAGACCCAAATGTACTCGTCTGAGTCTAGGTAAGTGTCGAAATCCCGCAAGGCTTCCGCCGTGAGCGTCAGCCGAACGGGAAAAACCAGGAAATCCAATTTGTGAAGCTTGGAAGCTCACACCAGAATCTTTGATTTGGTGTGGGAGCATGTCACGAAATGTTTGAGCAGCGAGACAAAGTGAGTCCGTATTGGGTGGAGAAATCCCAGAGTATAAATGAACCGTTGGTACGTGGCTATGAGTACCTAGAGGCTGTACGTCAGCTAGCATTAGAGCCACGTATGGTTGATATCAGTGATAATCATCGGGTACGCGATCGCATCTGTACCTGGATTGGTTATAACATTGATACAGTCAACGCTGAACTCAATTCTTGTCTCAACGCCTGTCATGACTGTTTTCATCCAGAATTGCGTCGTCCGATCCAGATCGGGGCAGCGCCGTTAGCCCAGGAGTATGGGATTGATGGCTTTTGTAACATTCTCCTCAATCCAGTTACCATCCTCATTGATGTGGGACGAACAGCACCGCCCGATTGGTTAGGTATCGTCGTCCATGAATATGCCCATGCTCATTTAGGATCTCCCGGTCATGATCGGCGGTTTTTTGAAGTTTTGTCTCATCTTTGCTTAGGACTTGGATTAAGACCTCCAGTCTGGCAACCTGATTTGGAAAACTATTTGCGAAATTGGCCCCACTGTCGCTCACTAGCAAATCCCTTGGCGTTCTGGATGGGTTACTTTTAGTTGGGAACGGGGAGATGGGGGAGCACAGGTGCGGAGGAGATGAGGGAAAAGATTCCCAATGAACAATGACCAATGACCAATGACTAATGACTAATTTTGTAAGAAGGTTACATAATCTGTTATATATTTGAAAGTTAAGGTTTGTAAGATTTTCTAAGATTACGGAGATTTAAACGTGGCGCTACCTTTATTAAGCTACACTCCGGTAAGTCAAAATCAGCGTGTCGCTGGTTATGAAGTACCGGGGGATGAGCAACCAAGGATTTACACAACAGAGAACATCCTGTTCGGCACAGACATGGATGAATTGATCGAAGCGGCATACCGTCAGATCTTCTTCTATGCTTTTGCTTGGGATCGGGAACGGTTCCTAGAATCCCAACTCCGCAACGGTCAACTGACGGTGCGGGATTTCATTCGTGGCTTGCTGCTGTCGAAAACCTTCTACAACAGCTTCTACGAGAAAAACAGCAATTATCGCTTTGTTGAACAGTGCGTGCAACGGGTATTAGGGCGCGATGTTTACAACGAACGCGAAAAAATTGCTTGGTCTATCGTTGTGGCGACCAAGGGGATTAAGGGCTTTGTTGATCAACTACTCAACAGCGAAGAGTACCTGACCAACTTTGGTTATGACACCGTTCCCTATCAACGGCGTCGTGTATTGCCCGGTCGCCGTCAAGGTGAAAGACCCTTTAACATTAAATCACCCCGCTACGACGGCTACTACCGCGCTCAACTGGGCTTCCCCCAAATTATTTGGCAGAACGAAGTACGCCGCTTTGTCCCGCAAGACAAGCAGGCTAAAGCAGGTGATCCTACGAACTTCCTGGATATGGCACGGGGAGTTAATGCCCAACCCAATCCACTTCCCCGCGTGTCTGCCCAGAATATCGATTACATGTCCCGTGTACCTAAGCGTTAGGGAAGGGAACGGATGAAGCACGCCGTCGCAGTACGGTTAGGAGTGTGTTAAAGGCTGGGGGGAGAGGGGCAATGACCTCAATCCAGTCCCCAGGTTTATTGCCCGTCCTTTGGTCTCCTTGGTTAGGAGAGAGGGGACGGGCAATTGTATTGGGATGCTGTAACCGCAGTCGCCATGCATGAAGTGCCTGTCCAGGGAGATTGACGCCGATATCTCGACCTTTACTATAAACGGGGTCCCCGATGATAGGGTGTCCGATATGGGCAGTGTGGACGCGAATTTGATGGGTTCGTCCGGTTTCGAGTTGGAAGTGGATTAGGGTGTAGTTGCCCAGGCGTTCTTTAATCTGCCAATGGGTAATTGCAGAGCGTCCACCTTTTTCTAGGGGAACGACTGCCATTTTTTTGCGATCGCTCGGATGACGTCCGATGGGCAGGTCAATTGTACCTGTCTCGGTTGAGGGAGAACCATAGACAACGCCGAGATAGTCTCGACCGGCGGTTTTGGCTTTGAGTTGGGCTTGTAGGTGGTGGTGGGCGTGGTCAGTTTTGGCGATCGCGATCGCGCCGGTGGTATCTTTGTCTAAACGATGGACAATTCCGGGACGTTGTACGCCACCAATTCCAGCTAAGTTGGGGCAATGGGCAAGCAGGGCATTGACAAGTGTGCCGTTTTCGTGTCCAGGGGCGGGATGCACGACTAAGTTAGCGGGTTTGTTGACAATCAGGATTTGGTCATCTTCATAGAGGATATCCAGGGGAATTGCTTCTGGTTTTAGCTCTAAGGGTTTGGCGTCGGGGATAGTGAGGTGGATAGAGTCTCCAGGTTGAATCGTGGCTTTTTTTGAGGTGCAGAGGTTATCGTTGAGCTGCACATTCCCTTCTTCAATCAGTTTTTGGATTCGAGAACGAGATAGATCGGGTAATTGTTGGGCAAGATAGCGATCGAGTCGCTCACTGTTTTGTTGGCAGTATACATTAATTTCTTTCACGCTTGTTTGACTTATTTGTGTCCTATAGACCCAATTTAACCTTAAGCCGTAGTGGCGTGGCACACCTTATTTGGTGGATTAGAATTGTAGGGGCGCACGGTGTGCGCCCCATTTAATCGTCAAATCTATCCCACAATTTTAGTTGTGTCAGTCCAGTAGAGTGGGCAGTACCCACCAACCTTAAGTCAGTACCTACAAAGTTGACATACACCCTCAAGTCGGGGCGGGTTTAGTTACATCTGGGTCAGGTAAGAAACGATAGTGGTGAAACCCGCCCCTACACCCAACTCAAATTTAGTTTACCTTATTTTGGTATTAAATTTTAAACAATTTATAAAAAGTAGAAATTTATGACTTTATCGACAGCATCTGAATTATCAAATTCGCTAAAATCAACATCAGGTTTTGTAACTCATGAACGACCAGGGAACAGACGTGACTAAGCTGGGTAACAACCTCACCTCAGCCAACTTTGAGCAAAATCATGAGGCGAGTAAAACTAAAAGGTGTTGGGGTTGGCGTCATCTATTTTGGGAAGCACGAACTCGTATTCTTGTCTGGTATGTCCTGCTAATGGTTTGCTTTACGGCTACATCAGTTGGGCTGATTCGTCAAGTTCTATTTAAGGAGGTATACAAACGAATCGACGGCTATCTCATCCAAGAGATGCAGGAGTTTCAGCAATTACTCCAACAAGGAAAAAACCCCTTTACTGGTCAGCCGTTTGACGATGATATAACCACTTTATTTGATGTATTTCTATCCCGTAATATTCCCAATGACGGAGAGTTTCTGCTGACAATTGTGGATGGTCAATTCTACAAATCCAGCCCAAAAGCACTACCCGCTCCGCTGCAACCGGATTCAGAGCTACTTAAAGGCTGGAGTAATCTGACAAAATCGACAAAAGGTCAGGAAGAAACATCTGTTGGTTCTATCCTTTACTATGTCAAACCTGTGGAAATCGGTGGAGAACTTCGGGGACTGTTCATTGTCGCCAATTCCATCGCGGGTGAAGAGGAAGAAATTAATGAAGTGATTGTGGTGATTATTGAGGTAACCTTGATCGTCATGGTTGCGGCTTTCGTCGTGGCTTGGATTGCCGCTGGACGAGTGTTAGCCCCCCTACGTTCGATCACAGAAACGGCGCGTTCGATTAGTGAAACGGATTTGACCCAACGTATTCCTCTACAAGGCTACGGTGAAATGGCTGAACTGACAATCACGCTGAATCAAATGCTGGATCGTGTGCAAAGAGCTTTTACCAGCCAACGAGACTTTATCAATGATGCGAGTCACGAACTGCGGACACCAATTACCATTATCCGAGGTCATCTGGAATTATGGGACGATGACCCAAAAGCCCAACAGGAAACATTAGAATTAGTCTTGGATGAATTGGATCGGATGAACCGATTTGTTAATGATTTACTCCTGTTGGCGAAAGCAGAATGGCGAGATTTTTTACACGTTGAAACAATAGATATTGACTCATTCACCGAGGAACTTTTTGCTAAAGCCAAAGCCTTAGCCGAACGAGACTGGCAATTGGATGCGATCGCGTCTGGTCGAATTGTCGCCGATCGTCAGCGCCTCACGCAAGCAATCATGAATCTGGCTGAAAATGCTACCCAACACACCAAGGCGGGAGAGCAAATCGCCTTGGGTTCTGCGATCAATCGCCACAACGCCTATTTCTGGGTTCGCGATACTGGAAAAGGAATTGAATTAGCTAACCAAAAGCGGATTTTTGAGCGATTTGCCCGACTCCCTAATAGTCGTCGTTGTTCTGAAGGCGCGGGTTTAGGATTGTCTATCGTTCAAGCGATCGCCCAAGCGCATCAGGGTCAAGTGAAACTCAAAAGCAGACTTGGTGCTGGCACTCAATTTACAATTGTTATCCCTCTAGAGCCAAAACAGGATATCCTACCCGATGAATCGAATTCTGATTGCTGAAGATGAACCCCGGATTGCCGCATTTATCGAGAAGGGGCTGCGATCTAACGGATTTACCACCAGCGTCGCTACCGATGCGGGGGAGACGCTGGCTATGGTTCTCTCCCACGAATTTGACCTGCTGATCATGGATTTGGGGCTTCCAGGCAAAGATGGTTTACAGATCCTAGAGGAGTTACGGGGTCAAGGAGAACAGATCCCGATTATTATTCTCACCGCCCGTGATGACATCCATGATAAGGTGGCTGGATTGGAGGGAGGGGCTGATGATTACATGACGAAGCCCTTTCAGTTTGCAGAACTCTTAGCCCGGGTGCGCCTGCGGTTGCGTAATAACTATTTGCCCAAAGCCCAAGAGGAGACGGTACTGAGTACAGGGGAAGTTACTTTAGATTTACTGACTCGTCAGGTTTATGTCAAGGGTCAGCTCGTTGAGCTATCTGCGCGAGAATTTACCCTTGCAGAAACCCTGTTACGCCATCGAGGGCAAGTGATGAGTCGAGAGCGGTTACTCAGTCATGTTTGGGGGTATGATTACGATCCGGGTTCCAATATCGTCGATGTTTATATTGGATATCTGCGTAAGAAGTTAGGGAGTGACTTAATTGAAACCGTCAGAGGGATGGGTTATCGCCTCCGCACTTGATCAGACGCTTTACCTGTACAAATTCATAAACAATCCATGTAGAGACGTTCCATGGAACGTCTCTACAGTTTGACAAACATGAAAGATTTCTCATGAAAGTCTCATGTACTCTTAACAAAGCTTAATTAAATTAAAGTTAAGTAAACGTAAAGCACATTTCGTGTAGAAATCCGAGTTTCTAATCCTACGTCCATCAAAGGCTGATTCAACAGCTCACACAAAGCTTGGAGTACAAGGAGAGAACGATGTCAGCACACCAGCCAAGACTCGGAAGTTATTTACACACACAAGGATATTCCCGTATTGAGTCGCCAACCTTAAGGATTCAACCACATCTTCATTTAGAGGAGCGAACCAGTGGTGCGACTGATGCAGCTCATACTGGCTGGTTTTCCCATCTAGCTCCAGCGATTGTCCAGCCGAATAGGGTGAGAACTCGGAAATTGCGGGTGGTGTTGTACTCTCATGATACGATGGGTTTGGGTCATAAGCGACGCAACTTATTAATTGCCCAAACCCTTGCCCAGTCTGCTTTACCCACAGACATTCTGCTGATTAGTGGCATGAGTGAGGCAAGTAATCTGCATATCCCTGATGGCGTAGACTATGTGGCGCTTCCCGCCCTGCATAAAGGAACGAATGGAGAGTATCAATCCCGTCGCTTGGATCTCTCGCTTCAGCACATTGTCAATCTCCGCGCTAATATTATTCGGGCTACTGTCGAATCCTTTCAACCGGATGTCTTCATTGTCGATAATGTGCCACGAGGGGCAATTCGAGAATTAGATTTAACCCTAGAGTATTTGCATACTCAAACAGACACCCGTTGTGTTCTGGGTTTACGGGATGTCCTCGATGATCCGATAAAAGTACAACACGAATGGCAGCAGGCGGCTAATGAAGAAATTATTCGCAGATATTATGATGCCGTGTGGATTTACGGTGATCCTAGAATCTCAGATCTGGTTGAGGATTGTAAATTTTCCCCAGATATAGCGGCTAAAGTACAGTATACTGGCTGTTTTGACCAGCGCAAACGACTGGAATTTGTGGATAATTCTGACGTTGACCTCTTAGCGAGACTGAACCTCCCCCCTGGGCGGTTGGCGCTCTGTATGGTTGGCGGAGGACAAGATGGGGATAAGCTAGCTGAAACTTTTGCCCAAGTGAGTTTACCTCCAGACACCAATGGGGTGATTTTAACCGGTCCATTTATGCCCCTTTCAGTGCGTCAACACTTACACGAAATGGCGGCGAAACATCCCCGTTTACGAGTGCTGGAGTTTCTGGCTGAACCAACCCAACTGTTGAATCGGGCGGATTGTGTAATTACGATGGGCGGCTACAACACCACTTATGAAGTTCTTTCCTTTGACAAACCCGCGCTAATTGTACCACGAGTCAAACCGCGACGGGAACAGTTAATTCGGGCTAAACGGTTACAGGATTTGGGATTAATTGATATGCTGCATCCCGATGATGTCACTCCCACCGCCTTAAGTGAATGGCTGTCGCGGACTATCGGAACATCGACACACCGACGCGATCGCATCGATTTCCATGGGCTTGCACGTTTGCCTCACTTCCTCGAATCCGTCGTGGCTTCCCCCATTGTTTCCATGGCTAATGCTCCGGTGATGTCGTTGATGGATAAAACGGATCAAATCGGGGCGGGTTTAGTCAGTTAGTGGTTTGAGCCGGAGCGTTATCGGTAAAACCCGCCCCTACACATTCACAATTTACCCAATCCCCCATTCAAATGATGCTTTCCACACAATTAAACCGCATTGGTTATGTCCTCAAGCGTTATCCGCGCTACTCAGAAACATTCGTCGTCAATGAGATTTTAGCCCATGAAGCCGCTGGATTAGAAATAGAAATATTTGCCCTGCGCCCTCCGGCTGAGACTCATTTTCAAAATATTATCTCTCAAGTCCGCGCTCCCGTTTACTATATTCGTAAACCCATCCAAGGGCGAGTAAGTGATTCTCTCAATAGCCTTAACCCAACAGCCGCTAGCTTCTTCTGGGCAGAACTTCAGGAAGCCAGTAAAGTTATCCCCAATTTTTGGGCAAAGTTAGAGTTTGCTCAAGGGGAAAAAGCCAGTACCGTTTATCAAGCCGCTTGGTTAGCACGAGAGGTTCGGTTAAAAAACATTCATCATTTACATGCTCACTTTGGTACAGTGGCAACCAGTGTCGCTCGTCTGGCTGCCCACTTTGCCGGAATAACCTACACTTTCACCGCTCATGCTAAGGATATTTTCCATAAAAGTGTCGAACCAGAAGACATGAAACGGAAGCTGCAAGATGCGGCAAGTGTGATTACGGTTAGTGACTATAATCTCAACTATTTACAACAGACATACAGTACAGCCGCCGCCCATATCCAGCGAATTTATAATGGCTTAAATTTAAAGCAATTGGCGTATAAATCTCCCATAAATCGCCCACCCACAATTCTTTCAGTCAGTCGATTAGTGGAGAAAAAAGGGGTTTCGGTTTTAATTGACGCCTGTGCCATTCTTGCCCATCGCGGCTGTTCGTTTCATTGTCAAATTATTGGAGCAGGTTCATTAGCAGCGATTCTGCGAGAGCAAATTCAACGCCTCGGTTTACAATCAACCGTTGAAATTATCGGTTCACGTCCTCAAAATGAAGTATTTGAGCATATCCAGAATGCGGCTGTATTTGCTGCACCTTATATTATTGGCAGTGATGGAAATCGTGAGGGTTTACCAACAGTTTTACTGGAAGCGATGGCGCTGGGTACGCCTTGTGTGGCGACTGATGTAACGGGGATTCCAGAAGTTGTGCGTAATGAAGATACGGGATTGATGGTAGCTCAACATGATTCTCAGGTGTTGGCAAATGCCCTGGAACGCTTACTGATTAATCCAAGTTTACGGGTGAAACTGGCAACTAAAGCGCGGCAATTAATTGAGTCAGAGTTTGATATTCATCGTAATACTGCTGCTTTGCGAAATATTTTTAATCAAGTCGTTAATCCAGATAAGTTAAATTATTTTCCGGTAGTTTCTGATCATATCTCGCACCAGTCTCACCCAGGAGATCATATTAGTTTTGCACAAAACGTTTAAGTAGAAGTAGGTTGGGTTGAGCGATAGCGAAACCCTACAGGATATCTTGTCATTAGTCAAATAACCCTTTTATTCCAGACTTGGAACGGGGCGGGTTTATTAACATTAGGATCAAGAATAAACTTAAGTTGTGAAACCCGCCCCGACAACCCCATTTATTTTATCCCTGATACAGGGCTGGTTTAGGGACATCAGGATCAAGAATAAACTTAAGTTGTGAAACCCGCCCCTACAGCCACATTTATTTTATCCCTGATACAGGGCTGGTTTAGGGACATCAGGATCAAGAATAAAGTTAAATTGTAAAACCCGCCCCGACAATGTCCTTTTTTATCGTTTCTTGAGGATATAAATTATGCGAATTGCTTACGTTTGCGCTGATCCAGGTATTCCGGTTTTTGGTCAAAAAGGCTGCTCGATTCATGTTCAAGAGGTGATTCGCGCTTGGCTAAAACTAGGGATGCAGGTTGAGTTATTTGCCACCCGAATCGGTGGTGAGCCGCCACCCGGTTTAGAAACTATGATTGTTCATCGTTTACCGTCTATTCCCAAAGGTGAAATAGCTGTCCGTGAACAAGCTGCCCTATCTGCTAATAGGAATCTGCGTCTAACACTGGAAAAAAACGGTGTTTTTGACTTAGTTTATGAGCGTTACTCTCTGTGGAGTTTTGCCGGGATGGAGTATGCCCAGTCTATGGGAATACCAGGACTTTTAGAAGTCAATGCTCCCTTAATTCAAGAACAGGCAAAACATCGGGGATTAGTCAATCGCACCAGTGCTGAACAAGTAGCGCAGCGCGTATTTAGTACGGCGAGTGCAATTATTGCCGTTTCTGAAGAAATTAAGACTTATCTAGAAGCATATCTAGAAGTGGATCAACGAGTGCATGTGATTGCCAATGGTGTTAACCCAGAGCGTTTTTTTCGTGATATTAAATCGCCATTATCGATTCAGCAGGAAACATTCACCGTGGGATTTGTTGGCACGCTTAAGCCTTGGCATGGATTATCAATTTTAGTCGAAGCCTTTGACACCCTGCATCAAAACTATAGGAATACGGGACTACTGATTGTCGGCGATGGACCTGAACGGGAGAATTTAGTCACAGAATTGTCAGCACGCGGATTATTAGATGCCACTCATTTTACCGGAGCCGTTACTCCTGATAAAATTCCGGTACTTCTGGCGAAAATGACCGTTGCAGTTGCCCCTTATCCGCACCAATCTGACTTCTATTTTTCACCGTTAAAAGTCTATGAATATATGGCAGCCGGATTACCCGTGGTGGCGAGTCGTATTGGACAATTGAGAGAATTAATTGAGGATGAAATTAATGGTTTATTGTGTCCTCCAGGTGACGCCGTGGCGTTAGCCGCAACCCTAGAGCGCCTCTACCATAATCCTGAATTAGGCAAACAGCTAGGAAAAGCCGCCAGACAGACGATACAGCACCATCATACCTGGGATGCGATCGCGAAACGTTTATTAGAAATCGCGGGTATGACAGAGGGAGCAGAGGGTGTAGGGGCGGGTTTGACAGATAACATTTTGCACCAAACTGATAACTTGACAAAACCCGCCCTTCTAGGGGAACAGGGGAAGCCGATTGGGAATGACGAATGACGAATGACATAAGACAAATGACAAAAAAATCTATTCCTAGTTTTTGGCGAATATTACATCGCTTCGCCCCCTATCTTCAGAAACAAAGTTTACTCTTAATCACGGCGGGATTCGCTCTATTCGCTGAGGTAGTGTTGCGATTACTTGAACCTTGGCCCCTGAAGTTTGTTTTTGACTATATTTTAATTGATACTCCTGATGCAAATATTAGTATTTTAAATCGTTTTGAACCAGTAACATTGCTAACTCTCTCGGCTTTAGGGTTAATCGCCATCACCGCACTGCGAGCAATGGCATCTTACTGGAGTACCGTGAGTTTAGCCCTAGCAAGTAGCCGTATTTTAACTGAAATTCGCGAACAACTGTATCGCCATCTTCAGTGCCTATCTCTTTCCTACCATACTAAAGCCAGAAGTGGTGATTTATTAGTGCGAATCAGCACCGATACAACCCGATTACAAGAAATTGTCCTAACCGCCGTCATGCCCCTTATCGTCAGTATTCTGACACTCTTGGGTATGATTGGGATCATGGTTTGGATCGATCGCGATCTAACATTACTAGCATTAATCACCTTACCATTCTTTTGGTTCGCCGCCACCCGTCTGAGTGAGCGAATCCAGCAAGCCTCGCGTCAGCAGCGTCAGCGTGAGGGGGCTGTCGCCGCCACTCTAGCCGAGTCAATTAGTGCGATTAAATTGGTACAAGCCCTTTCCCTCCAAGACGCTTTCGCCAATGTCTTCTCCCAAGCCAATCATCGCAGTCTCAAGGAAAGTGTAAAAACCCAACGCTTATCCGCTAGCTTAGAACGTACTGTGGATGTGATCATTGCCATTGGTACAGCCATTGTCCTGTGGTACGGTGCTAGGTTAGCATTACGAGATAATCTCACCCCTGGAGATGTTCTAGTTTTCTTAACCTATCTCAAACAAGCCTTTAAACCGATACAGAACTTTGCTAAATATACCGGGCGACTATCAAAAGCGGTAGCCTCTGGGGAGCGTGTTTTAGACATTTTAGATGAAACACCAGAGATTAGCGATTCCCCATTTGCCATTGTCGCGCCTCCATTTCAAGGAGTTGTTCGATTTGATTGCGTTAGCTTTGCCTATCAAGCCGGTAATTCCTTACTCAAAGGGATTGAATTAGACGTAAAACCGGGACAACAAGTGGCTCTCGTGGGCACCTCTGGGAGTGGTAAATCGACACTTGTGAGCCTACTTTTGCGTCTGTATGACCCCAGCGAAGGGCGAGTCATGATTGATGGACGAGATATTCGTGACTATACCATCAAATCATTGCGGACTCAAATTAGTGTCGTCATGCAAGACAGTTTACTCTTTGCCGCCACCGTTTGGGAAAACATCGGCTATGGAGTACCCAATGCTACCCACGCCGAGATTGAAGCAGCAGTGCGTCTTGCCAATGCTCATGAATTTGTCGAAGCGCTTCCCCAAGGCTACGACACCATCTTAGGTGAGCGAGGTTCCACCCTCTCCGGGGGACAACGTCAACGTTTAGCCATAGCGCGAGCCGCCATTCGCAAAGCCCCCATTCTCATCCTCGATGAACCCACCACAGGTTTAGACAAACATAACGAAAAAGCCGTCATTACCGCCCTAGAAAGCGTAGCCAAAAACCGCACCACCTTCCTCATCACCCATGACTTAACCCTCGCCGCTCGTGCTGATTTAATTCTCTACATGGAAAACGGACAAATACTCGAACAAGGAACCCATTCTCAACTCATGCAACTCAATGGAAAATATACCAGCTTATATCAGATGCAATCTCCAGCCGATAAAGAAAGCAGAAGGCAAGACATAAACTTACAAAGGACAAGAAAACAATAACTATTAACACAGCACTCCAATCATTTCCCCTTATTCCTCCAACTTCCCCAACCCTTCATCCCAATCCCCCCAATACCTCTGCGCCCCTCTGCGCTTACCTCTGCGTACCTCTGCGTTAAAAAAACATCATTTCGACGCCACCAATTTAACCCCAATCACAAGTAAAGCATCAATCTAAAATCGTCAATCTCATGACCATTCCAGTAATCGATCCATTCAACATCACCACCGATCCAAACCTGTCATTCCTTACCGCAGCCCTTAACCCAATCACCGTCCAGCAAGAACTTACCAAAAACATACCACAACCCCTTCAAAAAAGCAACCTTTGTGCCATTAAAGTCATTCGCCACAAACCTGGACGTCGCTGCTTAATTGAATACAACCTAACAAACCCTAATCATTCCACCATTCCCATCACCCTGCTCGGTAAAGTACGGGCAAAAGGCACCGATTTTACAAGCTATCAACTCAACCAAGCCCTTTGGCATAGAGGATTTATAGACAATAGTAACGATGGCATTAGTATACCCGAACCCATCGGAGTAATTCCCAAATTTCAGATGTGGCTTCAGCGCAAAGTTCCCGGAGTAACCGCCACAAACTTACTTCCCCAAACCAATGGAATTCCCTTAGCTAAACACATTGCCGAAGCCATCCATAAATTACATCAAGCCAAAATTTCGCCCCAGCGTCGCCACACAATGGCAGATGAACTGCGAATTTTGCACGAACGTCTCCCCCTAGTCGCTCAACTCAAACCTCAGTGGCAAAACCGTTTGGAGAAAGTTATAGCTGGGTGCGATCGCGTGGCGGCGATGACCCCAGAACTGCAACGTTTAGGGATTCATCGCGACTTTTATTCTGAGCAAATTATTGTTGATGACACTCGCCTTTATTTACTGGATCTGGATTTATATTGTCAAGGCAATCCTGGCTTAGATATTGGTAATTTTATTGGACATATCACCGAGCAAAGTTTGCGGACGTTGGGGAATCCAGAGGCATTAATGGATCGAGAAAATGCGTTAGCAGAGAGATTTATTCAGCTCGCAGGTGAAGCCCTTATTCCTGCAATCCAGTCTTATACAACCTTGACCTTGGTGCGACATATTTACATCAGCACACAGTTTCCGGAACGGTGTCAATTTACCGAAACAATATTAGAACTGTGCGAACAACGTCTGGCGAAACATTTTAATTTTTCCCGAATGTAGGGGCAGTTTTTATAGATAGTATTAACCAGCTAAAACTGTGGAATAAATTTTACGATTAAATCCGGCGCATGTCGGTGGGCGCCCCTACAGTTTCTGGATGTAATGCTGATCTAAATTAACTGTGTCACCTCAGAAGTCAACCAACTCTAGCTAAGTTTTAAATGGAAGATGATTGTAAAACGTTTATCTCAAAAACTAGGGCTTGTGATGTCTGTTTTACTTTGTCCTATGATGGGAACAAATACCACTCTAGCCAAGGAGTTTCTACCAACAGATATTAATCACAATAGTTCCATCATAGAGGAACCCACTAATCTGGGGATGAACGCCATTACACCCGTGTCTGAGCTATCCGATGTCAGTGCTGATGATTGGGCATTTCAGGCGTTGCGATCGCTCATTGATCGCTATGGTTGTGTCACCGGATACCCCAATAACACCTATCGAGGGAATCAAGCCCTGACTCGCTATGAATTTGCCGCTGGATTAAAGGCTTGTCTAGATCACATTTATCAACAAAATGTCAACAGTACAACAAACTCAGTTTCCGCAAATGATCTAGAAACCCTGCAACGGTTACAACAGGATTTTGCTGTAGAATTAAGCACACTTACAGAACGGTTATACAACCTAGAAACTAGCACAACTCAATTAGAATCTCAGCAATTTTCTACCACGTCTGAATTAGAAGGAGAAGTTATTTTTGCGCTCAGTGGAGTTCAGGGTACAGAAAGAGCCGATGGAAGTGGTGAACCCATTGACGACAATCTTACATTTGGCAATCGCGTTCGCCTCACATTAGAAACGAGTTTTACCGGAAAAGATAGACTACAAATTCGTTTACAAGGTCGTTCTATTCCCGAATTTCAAGACGCAACAGGCACACAAATGGCGAATTTGGGGTTTGATGGAAATGATGACAATAAAGTCGAAATTGATGAATTAGAGTACCGATTTTTAGTCACTCCCCAAACCCAAGTGAGTTTGGGTACAGTAGGGATTGGGTTAGGTGATTTAATCCCCACCGTCAATCCTCTATTTAGCGGGAGTGGAGATGGTTCCATTTCTACCTTTGGGCGAGAGAATCCCATTCGCCGTCAAGGAGAAGGGGCAGGAATTGGCATTTCTCAAGACTTGGGTGAGTCTGTTAATCTAGCCTTGGGGTATGTTGCGATCGATGCGAATGAAGCTGATAATGGGATTTTGGGCAATGATACTTATGCTGCGATCGCGCAATTAACCTGGCAACCTCATGAAGTCGCGTCTTTAAGTTTCACTTATGCCCGTTCCTCGAATAGTTTTAATACGGGAACAGGTAGCGAATTAACCAGTGATCCGTTTAATCGCGATGCTGAAGACGTAATGGCTAATTCTTTCGCGGCTGAAGCCTCCATACGAGTCAATCCAGAATTTATTTTAGGCGGACGAATTGGTTTAATTCAAGCCCAGGCTAAGGACTTACCGGATCAACCCAATGCTAATATTTTAACCTGGGCAATGGTGTTAGCTTTGCCTGATTTTGGCAAAGAAGATAGTTTGGCAGGTATTATAATTGGTCAACCGCCGAAGATTCTTGATAATGAACTGGGTACGGATTTTGAGGATCGGGATACAGCTTTACATCTAGAAGCATTTTACCGTTTTCCCCTTAATGACGATATCGCGATTACTCCAGGAGTTTTTGTGATTACTAATCCAGAACACAATGATGATAATAATACGATTTATGTTGGCACTATCCGAGTTACATTGACGTTTTAATCTTGATTTAACCTTAACCTGTAGGGTGGGTTAGGCGGTACTTAATTGAGAAAACAAACCCTTCAATCTTATATCCGCCGTAACCCACCACGTTACCGTTTCTTTCCGAGTGAACTAGCGATGAGGATTCCTGGAACTAATTAATCTTTTCCCCTTTCACGATACTGGGGCGAGTCGAGTAAATTAATGGATTTCCCCGTAACGATAGTTCAGCGACTCGCCCCTACAGGAGACATAGACATAATAGAAAAAATATTACCCCCCCTCTAACGGCAAAAGCGGTTCCTCTAGGGGACGGATAATCGTAGGGGCGGGTTCTTGTTCCGGTTGCTGAAAGATTCCCTGCAGCGCCTTTTCTAACGTTTCCGCCATGACAATGCGATTTTCATAGACAACAATTACCCGCGCTAAGATAGGTAGGCTATTGCGTTCGGCTTCTAGGTAAAGCGGTTCGACATAAAGCAACGATTGCTCAATCGGAATCACTAACAAATTCCCCTGAATTGCTCGTGAACCCTGACGATTCCACAGTGAGATTTGCTGAGAAATTACCGGATCTTGATTAATTAAGGCTTCAATTTGTTCAGGTCCGTAAATCAGTTCTTGTTTGGGAAACTGATATAAAAATAACTTGCCATAATTCTCACCATCCGAACGCCCTGCTAACCAAGCAATTAAATTATTACGTGCCTGAGGTGTAAAAGGATGTAGGAGAATAAACTCCTCATCGATGGCGGTGGGTAGTTTCATAATCAGGTAGTACGGGTCCAGGGGTTGCAACTCCCTGCCGTAAATCTCCTGGGGAATCCGCCATTGGTCTTCCCGGTTGTAAAATACTTGGGGGTCAGTCATGTGATAAGTGAGTAACCGTTCAGACTGAACAGTAAAGATGTCTACCGGATAGCGAATATGACGCCGCAGCGCCGGAGGCATGGCATCTAGAGGTTGAAATAAAGTGGGAAAAATCTTTGTCCAGGTTTGAATAATTGGGTCGTCGGGGTCGGCAACATAGAATGTAACATTGCCGTCATAGGCATCAATGACGACTTTCACGGAGTTGCGGATATAGTTAAACTCATTATCACCAGGATCGGAATAGGGATAATGATCGCTGGTGGTGTAGGCGTCAACAATCCAGTAAAGATAGGTTTGTTCGGCTTCGGTTTCCCCACCCTGAGGATTAACGGTGACGATATACGGATCACGATCATAGTGCAAGAACGGTGCGATCGCGCGAATTCGTTGGTTGATGTTGCGACGGAATAATACCTTAGTTTCTGGCGTAAAGTTGTCCGTAAACAGCATTTTCCAGTCTTTGAGATACTCAGCAAATAATAGCCGACGCCAGAGTGAACCAATGCTGACCCCACCATCGCCATCGTAGGTATTGTAAACATTATCCTCACCACTGGGATAATCAAATTCCTGAACATTGGTGGGAGTCATCACATAATTTTCAGTGAGTTGTCCGTAGTAAATTCGGGGTGCCCCAATGGGAATACTTTCGCGAATCAGTTCACTAGAGGTGGATAAATCTCCACCAACACCAGGATCAGCACCAGTGCCAATATCTTTAACGAAATAGTTAGGTAATCCCCCATCACCCACCCGATTCACGGGACTCATGGTAAAGCCATAGCCGTGGGTATAAACTAAGTGTTGGTTGACCCAGGTTTGGGCTTGTTCGGGAACGGATTCGTAGGATAATTCCCTGGGTGCAATAATCACCTGTTGCTTTTCAAGGGTGAAACTGGGTGCGGGTACGGTTAGAGAAGTATCTGTGTCTTCTGCTTCTAATTCATCGCCTTCTTCTCCATCAAAAGAAGGGGGAACACCACTGACTTCTAAGGGTAGCCTGTAGCGGTCAATATCAGCGTCGGGAAATTCGTAGTAGAGGCGGATACGTTGTAGCTGACGATTAGTTTGCAGGATGGGACGAGCATCCCAGAGGCGGATATTGCGAATCGTTAAAATGTTTTCATCTAAATCAGCACTGGTGAGTTCGCCTTCAGGGTCAAAGATTTCCACATTAATACTATCAAGGTCAAAGGCGGCTCGACTCAGGGCGATACTCCGTTCAATATAGGGACGTTCCCGTTCCAGTTCATTCGGCTGCACGCCAAACCGTTGCACCGTTGCCGGAATTAGCCAGCCTGCGATCGCGACCATCATCACATACAATCCCAATAGGGAAAGTGTGCCCAAGCCACTCTTGTGCAACAACTTAAAACCGATTATCGGTCTAAGGAGTAAAAATAGAGCAATCCCCAGGGCGAAAATACTCAATCCTGTATTAATAGGTAACTGCGCGTTAACATCTGTATAGCTGGCACCATAGGTAACGCCACGAGTGGAATACAACAGTTCATAGCGCGATAGCCAATAATGAAACGCCACCGTCGCCATCGCCAAGGAACCCAATCCGTGTAAATGATAAAGTTGATGACCAGAAAATCCGGGAAAACGCCCCTGAGACAAGCTATCTCCAGATACCAAATAGGTTAAGGTTGCGGCAACTAAACCGAACAGAAATAATCCCCCCAACCAAAAGTCCAACAGTTGCCACACCGGAAGTTTAAATACATAGAAACTAATATCCGTGCCAAAGAGGGGTTCATTAGCATTAAAGGCTGTTGGCTGAAAATACTGCAAAATCCTGCCCCATTGTCCCGATACCACTAAGGCAAAAACCACTGAAAAAGCAACAGCTATCGCCGTTAACCAGAACTGAGAATTAATCACCAATGCGATGACAATGATTACTAGGACAATAAGTTGTATAATTTGTGCCAGCAACTGTAGCACTATATTTCCTATGGAACTCCAATCAAAAGGGGGCGGTAGTGATGGCGTTACACTGGGCAAATTAAAATCAGCTTGCCAAAGGGAGATAGCCACTTCGCCGTAATGTAGTAGCATTACCCCCACGATTACGTCGAGGCATAGCACGAGTGGTAAAAGTAATCCTAACCTCAGCGCTAAGGCTCCCTTTTGAATGTTGAAGGGTGTGGAGTCTTGTGTAGGAGTCATTGGTATCGTCGGCTTGAGTTGAGTATTCCCCGGAGGTATCCTCGTGGGGTTACCCATCTCCTTGGCGATAGCGGCGGGATACTTTAGCCGATTGGCGAGAAACAAGTTACTGAGTAAAAATCCGGCGGATAAGCAACCCACAAACGCCCACAACCCTAGCTGAGTCAGTAAGCGTAACCAGAACGCCGATAAATAGTCAAGCTCAATGAACCATAAAATTTCCGCAACTAGGTGAGCCAGCAAATCCCAGGCTAGCCACAACCCCAGAAGCAGGATGATGACTCGAAAAAGAAGGTTCCAGAAGCGTTTAAACATGTTGCGGAGCGAGCAGCGATAGTATCCTCTATCCAAACTTTATCGTTATCGCTTCACTAACGCACAAAAAAATAATCACCTGTAGACCTGTAGTGGCGTGGCACACCTTAATTGGTGGATTAGCATTGTAGGGGCGCATGGCGTGCGCCCAATTTCACCGTCAAATCTATTCGATTACTAAGGGTGTAAAGGTGACGCCAATTTTACACCATGCGGATGTTCCATCGGGTTTTGTCCCTGAAGTAGACGAAACAACTTTTATTTCCTCGTTTTATTTCTTTGATCCTGATGGCATTTTGCTCGAATTTGCCGCTTATGTACGCGAGTTAGGTGATTCGGTACGCGATATTCAACACCAACCCGCTACCGCCGCCTCGGTTTCAGGATGATACCATCCCCTGATAACCGTCTTCCTCGACAATTGTAGAGACGTTGCATGCAACGTCTCTACATCGTTATACACATTTTTGTGAGCGATCGCATCAGGTAGCCTCCCATTTTCGTAACCTGTAATCCTGGCATTTTACCCATTTCCCTCTTATCACTGGTAAAATTCCAGGGAGCAAGTGCAATGAGAATTGTAAAGAAAGATGTGGGTAATGGACAGCTCGTTATTTAAGCATCTACTATTAGTCTAATCTTCTTACTTGAGCAACCGCGTACTTGTCGTCCGTGTGTCGAAGGTCGATCAAGGTTAGCTGGAAAATTTTAGGTTGAATCAGACCTGGAAATCGTCCGGATAGGTTGCCGTTGTTATTGAAGGATAAAGCTTATTGTCCCAAGAATAGATTAATATGAAGAAAATCTTTTCCCGTCGCAGCGTAGCTCGCCAGGTTCGTGAAGAAGCGGCTGAAATTGCATTTTTGCGCCCCCATCCTGACCATTTAAATAATGCTGAGGAGTCGGCTTACCGGAATGCTAATAACGAACTCAGTTATATTGCTAATTATTCAAAAGGTTTACCCCATAATGATTTTGGAGAAGTAGACCCCAAAGCTTACCGAATTTTACTCAAAGCTTTGTGTAGTGGAAATCCTGACGATTTTGAGGCAATACCACGGGGCTGTACTCGCGGCAAATTAGAGTTATCTGAATCGAGTTCTGAGAAAGATAAAAAGAAACCCCGTGGTTGTCGTCGGTTTATCAATCCGCAAGCCGGGTTAGCCTTTGATTTAGAAGGACCCGACGCTCAGTCATTGGCGATTCGCCCAGCTCCCCGTATTGATGGTGCAGAAAATGCTTGTGAAGCCATAGAACTTTACTGGATGGCGCTGTTACGAGATGTAAATTTTACCGACTTTAACGATAACGGTGACATTGAAAAAGCTGCCGCAGAACTATCAAACTGCTCAGATTTCCGGGGACCGAAAGAAGATGGGAAGGTGACACCGGATGTGATTTTCCGAGGGTCTACGCCAGGAGATGTGGTGGGTCCTTTTATCTCGCAATTTTTGCTCAAAGATATCCAATATGGCACCCAGACAATTAGCCAACGCCAACGGACGGTTGTTCCCAATAAAGACTTTATGACCGATTCCAAAACGTGGTTGGCGGTGCAAAATGGCTTTGATTTCAGTGGTCAGGATAAATTTGACAAAGTGCCACGCTATATCCGGAATATGCGGGATTTAGGCAATTATGTGCATTTTGATGCGCTCTATCAAGCCTATTTGAATGCTTGTTTGATTTTGTTGGATATGAAGGCACCGTTTGATCGGGGGAATCCATATCTTTCGTCAGAGAATCAGGATGGATTTGGGACTTATGGGGGACCGCATATCCTCAGTTTAGTCACAGAAGTGGCGACGCGAGCCTTAAAAGCAGTTTGGTATCAAAAATGGTTTGTACATCGGCGGCTGCGCCCTGAAGCCTTTGGTGGACTGATTCACAATCTTATGACGGGACAGGCGGAGTATCCGATTCATCCAGAGATTCTCAATTCTCAGGCACTTAAAGCGATGTTTGATAAGAATGGTACTTATCTGCTACCGCAAGTGTTTCCGGAAGGATCACCGACTCATCCTGCTTATGGTGCAGGACATGCGACAGTAGCGGGGGCTTGTGTAACGATATTGAAGGCGTGGTTTGATGAGTCCTATCAGATTCCCAACCCAGTGGTGCCGAATGAGGATGGGACTGAATTGGTTTGTTACATGCCTTATAGTGGACCTGGTACAGAGGTTCTCACTGTAGGCGGGGAATTGAATAAGGTAGCGGCAAATATTTCCATTGGTCGCAATATGGCAGGTGTACACTGGCGTACAGACTACACAGAATCGATAAAATTGGGAGAAGCGATCGCGATCGGGATTTTGCAGGAGCAAAAGCTGACCTATAACGAGGATGGCTGTTTCTCACTGACCAAGTTTGATGGTACAGCGATTACCATCTAAATTTGAACAAAAGTTGAGCGCAGTCCCCATCTAAAATCGCAAGATTTAGGTGGGGGAAAGCGAAACACTAACAATTTTGGTATAATTCCGACAGGTACGGCGGCATTTATTTGTTCGGCACGACCTACAGAACCTAGAAAACTTAAGATTAGGGGGTTCCAGTAGAGATTATTTGTTACAATAACGCATCTACTGGGTAAAAATAAGAGTGCGTTTTTATGGCTTTTCAGTCTTAACTCCGATTCAGAAATGGCGAGGAGGGGCATAAAGGCAAAAGTTCCTGATGTCCACCGAGAACAGCGGCTCTTCGTGGTAACAGCAGGGGAGAATCCCCAACTAATTGCAAGCAATCTAGTTGGGGTCTGTTCAATAGCAGCATCAGAATTTAGTAGAGACGTTGCATGCAACGTCTCTTGTCCCCAGTTATTTGCCCACTGCTCTAGTTGTTATAGTTGACCGCCACTTGATATACTCTTCCCCAACCTGCCATGCTGACAACCACCAACCGCCTGACTCTTGAAGAATACTTGAAGTATGACGACGGGACAGACACTTGCTATGAACTGGTTAATGGAGAGCTAGTCCCGATGAGCTTGGGTACTGGAAAACATGGAGCCATTTTAAAATTCTTGGAACGCACCTTTGATAACCAATGCGCTCAAGTAGGACAAGAATGGACAGCCTTGGCTGGAGTCGTCGGTGTGCGTTCTCCCCGCGCTGGTAGATGGGATACCGTTCGTATTCCCGATGTCGTTGTGATTCCTCTAGAACAGTGGCGTAACCTGCAAAATCGCGAAGCCGTTATTGAATTAAATGAACCCCCACCTCTACTCGTTGTTGAAGTCGTCAGCGAATCAACGAAAAGCACCGACTATCGTGCAAAACGAGCCGAATATAGCGTTTTAGATATTCCTGAATATTGGATTGTTGATCCTCTAAATGCTAAAGTCACGGTTCTCACGTTAGTCGAAGGTTGGTATGACGCGGTGGAGTTTGTTTGCAGCGATTTGATTCAATCGGGGATATTTCCTCGCCTCGAACTTACGGCTGAACAACTATTAGGTGGTAATGTTTAATTCAGCCTGATCATTTCTTTGTAACATTACTGCCACGACTGTTTAGTTTGAATATATTATACCGCGATCGGCAGGTAAAGAGACGGTGTTTGATAATCTTTGTTTGGCTGATCTAATCTGCAATCAGGCGATCGCTCAAATTTGACTTATCCGTTACATTCGCTACCAAATGCGTTGCTATTTTCTAACCGCAGAAAATGTAGCCGCCCTGATGCCTCACCTGCAACAATTGTGATCCCATCAGGTGCAACAGCACAAGCAAGTAACTCACCATCTCCCTTAAAACTGGCAACAATCTTCCTAGTCTCCAAATCCCAGACTTTGAGAGTGTAATCCTCAGCACCGGAAACCACTCGTTTGCCATCTGGTGTCACGGCTACAGAATTTACCACTGCGCTATGACCAGTTAGAGTACGCCGTAATGGTGTACCTGGCGGCATCAAGCTAGAGGTTAAAGGACGTAACCAGTAACAACAGTTGATGGATCAATAATAACAAACTGAACAGGTGAGTTAATATCAACCTCCAGCATTAATCACTCTCTCACTCGTTAAATCAAAATCCGGTAGCATCGGTGAGATAATCTGCTGATTACCCTGAAAAACCCTCTCCTCATAAAGCCCTTCTACCCACTCCAATACTGTAACCCGTTGTTGTAGTGGGTCAACAATCCAATATTCAGCAATCCCCCGCGCTGCATATTCAGAACGTTTGTACCGATAATCTCGGTCTGAATTTTCTCGTCCCGGTGACACCACCTCAACCACTAACTGAGGCGGGGGCATATCAATAATTATTGTAGACCGACTTGCCCCCTCTAACGCCGTTGCCAGTTCCTCAGAAAGTACCATTAAATCGGGTAAGCGCGTTGTTGCTCGTGAACCACTCACCACAATTTCCGCCCCAATTCGCAAGCGATAGGAGGGAATTCCTTGTTGGAGAAAATGGCTCAGTAAAAACATGACAATGCGCTGATTTAAATCGCTCTCTGGTGGCATAACGATTAATTCCCCATTAACCAGTTCATACTGAGTATCTGTCCTGTCGTTATAGTTAAGATACTCCTCAAGCGTCATTTTTTGGGATGTGATGGTCATGATTGCTGTGTCTCCTAAAAAATTCAATTGTATAATCTGTAATTTGGTTGTACTGGTAATAACTCAGATAGGGGTGAGGTGGGAATTATTACTCAAAATATAATTTATGCAATTTGAGGATTCAAATCCTATTGATAGGGGTAAGGTGGGCAATGCCCACCCTACTGGCTTTAGCGCACATCAGTGCGCCCCTACGTTCAATTACAATCCCAATTCCTCGGCTAAATTATCGGCAATTAAGGTATTAATATCTCGAATCGTTATCCCCGCCTTTTTAACTATCTCCTTACGATGGAGAAAATCCTGAAAACTGGCATGATAAATACTGTAGCGGGTTTGTCCTTCAATCTGTTCCTCCCGTAAAAATTGATCCCAATCATCCAAAACTTCCTGCACGGTTAATTCATCTTCCTTCGCAAATTGGGAAATCAGTGAGGATGATACGGGTTTCCGGGCTTCCGCTAAAACATAGACGATTTTAATCTTAGTTCGCGGTAACGGTTTATCCTTCATCCCCATGCGTTGCCAATGCTGGTAATAATATTGCTGTAAACCTTGGGGTAAGTTAGCAAGATTTAAATCCTGATACGCGCCAGACTCGATATCTTCTAAGACATAGCGCAAATACATGAAGTTGCGATCGCTCTTTTGTGCCAGAGTGGTGATAAAGGTGGCTGTGTCTTGTCCCTGATTCTCTACCCACTGGTGTAACGAGGGCTTTTTCTTTACCTGTTGCTCAATATAACGCTGTACGTCTTGTAAACTTTCTGCCCCATACTCCATTAACTTGAACAGGTAGGGCTTATTCACCGTTAAGGAAACATCAGTCTGGCGTTTTGTCAAGATAAAATAAACGCCATTGGGCAAAGACTGGGGAAGATAGAGAACATTCGCCCCATCCGTCTGACTCTTCATCTCCACCTCATCCAACGCATCCACCGCAATCACGACGGGGGAATGGTGAGGGGCAATTTCGGTTAACAGTCGTGCTAAAAAATTGCCATCGCGGGTATTTTCTGGATGCAAGGGCAAATCATAGCGTAACTGATAGCGTTCAATTAACTGACGGCAAACACTCTTGAGGAAATCATCAGCGCGATTGATGCCTTGCGATCGCACATTAAAGTATGCCACACATCCGGTCTGTCGCACATATTCGGCTAATATGGCACTTTTGCCCACACCGGGATCAGCTTCAATAATAAAATAACCATTGGGCTGCTGCTGTAAGAAGTCCTGAATCGCCCGAAATACAAACTCGCGCCCGATAAATCCTTCTGTCTTCTCCGCAATTAGGGATTGAAACTGAAGCGGAACCGCCGGATGTGTAGATAACTGGTTATGGATGCGTTCTAACCAACCTTTAATTTCGCCCATATCTCGTCCTAGATTTGTCAGAGACGTTTCGATATCCTCAACCGTCACCTGCTGGCGTTTCAAATTAGCATTAATCTGAGTTAGCAATTGTCCCTGAATCATCTCCCGCAGTACCGGATTCTGCTGCATCTCCACTGCAAAACAGGCACACATCCGTTCAAACAAGCCATCTTGGGGAGTTACAGCCTTGGTTTGGTAAAGTGCGATCGCATGCTCCTGCTGTAAAATTACCTTAAGTTGCTGACGTACCACCTGAACCGTATCCCCAACCAACGCCCCATCTGAGGTTAACAGGGAGTCAATATCCGCTACAGGTGTCGCCGCTAATTCGTTAAATTCCCCTTTTTCCAGCTTCTGCAAATCCGCCTTTAGCTGGTTTAACTTGTGGTCTAGCCAACTTACCTCATTTTTGTACTGAGGTGGACAATCCCAGATACTTTTATTCTCACCAATCAATTCACTCCGACAGTCTTCCACCAAACTTTGCTGCGCCAACAAAAACGCCCGCCCCACCGCCCTTTGTATCGTCGGCGTCTCTCCAGGTTTCAGGCGATTCATCATCCTGATTAAAGTATCTAACCCCAAATCCGCCTTATTCCCAATAATCCCCGATAGGGCGGCGACAAAAACAAACCCTCCTAACCCGCTAATCAATTCCATCCCATCAGTCTCCTATCCCATAGCCTTAACCTCTATCTTGACATTGACCCAACCGCCATCCTCTAGGATATGTCCAGTAATAGCCATTCGTGGCAAGTAAAACATAGAGGCATTCCTCCTGAACGCCTCTCAATTATCAACCCAACTTTATCTTCTCCATACCGATAAAACTTGCATCTCAACCGCTAACCCCCTCTGCGTTCCTCTGCGCTTTCCCTCTGCGTTCCTCTGCGTTAAAAAAATACCCCATCCCCCCATCACCTTGTACTAATAATGTGTCCCCGACTTCCGATGATGCACAGCCGTTACCCCATCCGATAACACCTTGCCATTCGTCACCACCCCATAAACCAACCAATGATCCCCACATTCCATCCGATTATCCACCGTACATTCCACATAAGCCAAAGCATCGCTAAGAATCGGACAACCATTTTCACCCGTCTCCGTCGCCACCCCCGCAAATCGGTCTTCCCCTGGGGCAAAGGGTTTGAGGAAATGCTTCATTAACCCCAAATGCTTCCCTTCCTCCAGAATATTCACCACAAATTGATCACCCTGATACATTAACGACTCAATCGCCCGGTCTTTCGCCACCGCTATCGTTAAACCCGGTGGAGTAAACGTGGCTTGGGAAATCCAATCTGCCAACATCGCCCCCGTCAGTTCTCCCTGCTTCGCCGTAATAATACAAAGTGACCCAATTAACCGCCCCACAGCCTGTTCTGTGCGGGCAACTTGGGCATCACTGACGGGTTGGCGAGAAGTACGGGATTTCTTTGCTTTCTTCAAGGCTTGGGCAAAATCTGTTCCCGCTTCTTCCGCGTATTTCAGTGTGGCTTCAGTGGGCTTAAATTTAACCCGAATCGTCTCAAAGCCAAACTGATACCCCGCATCCTTAAACTTATTTTCAATTAAGTCAATCGCTTCACCACTCCAGCCAAAAGACCCAAAAACACCCGCCAGTTTAGTTTTCGTCGCCGTGGATAAGACAATCCCCAAAGCCGTTTGAATCTGGGTGGGTGCATGACCCCCTAAAGTAGGAGAACCCATAACAAACCCCTCCGCCTTTTCCACGGCGGTGCGAATTTCTTCCGGGTCAGCGATTTCGCAGTTAATCGATTCTACACCAACCCCAGCTTTAGTCATCCCCCGTGCGATCGCCTGGGCAACGGTACCGGTATTCCCATAAGCTGAAGCATACAACAGAGCGACGGTGATGTCTTGGGTTTTTTGCCTCTCACACCACTGGCGATAGGATTGGGTCAGGGGAATTAAGCTATAGCGTACCAATTGCCCATGACCTGTAGCATACAGCCTTGCTTGCACCTCCTCGACCTTATCCAGCGCCTTTTCCACCTGTCGCGCATGGGGTGCCATGACGCAATCGAAATAATAGCGGCGGTGTTCGCTAATCGTTGTCCAACCTTCATCTAATACTTGATCACCACATAGATGAGCACCAAATAACTTATCGGTAAAGAGAACTTCTGTATGGGGGTCGTAGGTACAAAGGGCATCGGGCCAACGAGAGTTGGGAGTGGGGATAAATTGCAGATGATGACCCTTGCCTAAATCCAGGGTTTCATCCCCCCGTACCACAGTTATTTTTAAATCCGGTGCATCTAAGATACCACGCAGCGCGATCGCACCAGGATTGGAACAGACAAATTGAATCTGGGGGGCGAGTTTGAGTAAGGCTTTTAGGGTAACGCCTCGGTTAGGATTAACGTGACCAAGAATCACATAATCGATTTGTTTGGGGTCAATCCGGCGTTGCAGTTCCGTTAAAAAGATTTCGGTGAACGATTCGCCCGGAGGGTCAATCAGGGCGATTCTATCCGCTTGAATCAGATAGGAATTGGCGGTGGTGCCGCGTTGCAGGGCATATTCGATTTCAAATTTGAGTCTATCCCACGTCCGGGAACGGAGAACAGTGGTGTCGGAGGCGATGGGGAGGACTTGAACGTCGCGAGGGGTAGGAGAGTTCATGGTTTAGTTTGGGGTGAATGGTTTTTTTTAACGCAGAGGGGCGCAGAGGGAAGCGCAGAGGTTCGCAGAGGGGGTTAGAGGTGATTGACGACTCGTTTGATGCCGTCTTTGAGATGGATGACGTTGAAGTTGATTAGGAGTCCGAGTTTATGGTGGGAGAGTTTGAGGTAGGTTAGGAGTTGGGCGGTGTGGATGGGATGCAGGGCGTCAACGGCTTTGAGTTCAACCATGACTTTGTTTTCGACGAGGAGATCAACTCGATATCCACATTCAAGACGAATCTCTTCATAGACTAACGGTAATGGTTTCTGAGGTTCAAAGTTTAAGCCAGCCTTGTTCAGTTCATACCTCAAACAGGCTTCATAAGCTGACTCCAATAAACCCGGTCCCAACGCCGTGTGTACCTTCATCGCCAACCCAATGATCTTCCCCGACACCTCATTCTCAGTCATCCTCTGCGCCCCTCTGCGTTGACCTCTGCGAACCTCTGCGTTTTAATAGTAATTCCCCACTTTGCGATGATGAACCGCCGTCAACGCATCCGCCTTAGACACTCGTCCAGCGTCAACGGAGGCATATACAATCCAATGGTCACTCAACTCCATCCGACTTTCGACCTTACATTCCACATAAGCCAACGCATCAGTGAGAATTGGCGATCCATTCGTCGCTGTTTGCGTCTTCACCCCTTCAAACCGATCGGCACCAGGGGGAAACCGCTTGAGGAAGTGCTTCATTAATGCCTGATAATTGCCCTCTTCTAGAATATTCAGCACAAAGCGATCGCTAACTTGCATTAACGACTCAATCGCCCGATCTTTAGCGACGGCGATGGTTAAGCCGAGGGGTTTGAAGCTGGCTTGGGATACCCAGGAGGCTAACATGGCACTCTTAATGTCACCTTTTTGGGCGGTAATAATATAGAGTCCGCCGCTGATCCGTCCTAGGGCTTTGTCGAGATCACTATCCAGGGATTTACGTTGCTTAATTTCGCGATCGCGGGTGAGGAGTTGCCCCATATCGGTTCCGGCTTCTTCGCAGAGTTGATAGATGGCTTCGGTTGGGGTTTCTTTGACCCGAATCGCGGCAAATCCTTCTTTGAGTCCCAGGTTGCGGAATTGACTCAGCAGGGGGTCAATGGGTTCGTCATCCCCCCCATAAGATTCAAAGATACCCACGACTTGCTTTGATTTTACGGCAGCGAGGATGGTACTCACAGCGGCGGTGGCGGCTTTATTGGAGGCGGGAGGCATCGCGATCGCCATTCCCCCGGCGCGACTCACGGTTTCCTGGACTTCTTGCGGATCAGCCGATTTTAAGTCCATCATTTCCACACCCACCCCTGTTTTGGTGATGCCTCGGGCAATGGCTTGGGAGAGGCGATCGCTATATCCGTAATCGGATACGTAAAAGACTACCACAGAGGTTTCTGCTTTTGCCTGGGCTTGACTCCAGCGCCGATACCGATCCAACCATTCGGTGACATGATGAGATAACAAGGGACCATGACCCGTGGCGACGGTGGTTACTTCTGGGAGTTTATCCATCCGTTTCAGGGCGGAGAGAACGGAACGGGCATTGGGTGCCATTAAGCAGTCGTAGTAGAAGCGGAAGTCTGCTTCTATGGCACTCATGTCTTCGTCGTAGGTGCTATCAGAACAGTAATGCATCCCAAAAGCATCACAGGTAAACATGACTTGGGTTCCGGCATCGTAGCTAAAGATGGTGTCGGGCCAATGCAGGTTGGGGGCATTGACAAATTCCAACACATGCCCTTTCCCTAAGTCCAGTTGGTCGCCGTTTTTCACAATTTGCCGTTTGAAGGGTTGATGCACCAAGTCTTCCAAGAATTGAATGGCAACTTTTGACCCAACGACGGTAATCTCTGGCGCAAGTTGCACCATATCCTTGACTAAGCCACTATGATCGGGTTCGGTGTGGCTAATAATCAGATAATCAATCTGGCTGGGTTCAATGAGTCCCTTGAGGGTATCTAAGTAAAGTTCACGAAACTTTTCATGGGATGTATCCACCAGGGCAATTTTCTCACCCCGAATCAGGAACGAGTTATAGGTGGTGCCGTTTTGCAGTCCAAACTCAATATCGAAGCGATCGCGATCCCAGTCTAGGGAACGGATAGCCGTTGTATCTGGCGCGATTTCGCCCGTCTGCATGGTTAATCGCTTCTGGGTGCGATCGGTGAGTACTACCATTGATGTTGACTCCTGTATCAGCAAGATTTATTAAAAGATTTATTTTTTCTTCATTTTTACACGATTAACCCCAGAGGCTTTATCAGAAATCCTTATAGGTTCTGAGTAGAAATACTTATAAACCTTGTGAAAGATGATCGTTACCGCTTTGTCAACCTTCCTTGGTACTGATTCAGAGTCAGCAATGAGTATCACAATGCCTAGACTTGTATGAAGTGGCAATTGTTAAATGTAATTGTCTCAATTGTTTTCCTGAAAGTGTAATTATTTTTGGAAATTAATATTCATCTTCATATTTATTAACTTGTTGTTTTTGTGTTTCATCAGGAGCATTTAGATAGTGTATTAATTCTTCAAGAACTATGAGTTCCATCTCTAACTGTCCTGTACTTAAGCTAGTTATAGTGTGCGTAACACCATGATACTGCCGAAGATCTAAGTTATTTTTGTCTAAAAGAGAAGTTATCTTATAATGCTGTATGTTAATGATAATCCAGACCGAAGGCTGATAATTGTCTTCGCCGAGTTTACTGCGCTTTTAAACAGAATCTATAGCATTTTGAATTGCTTCACAAAAGGGGTCATACCAACCGACGTAAGATTTCAAAATATTTTCAATTTCTCTTCTTAGTGCATTGGCTTGAGCCTCTGTACCAGTAGTAAGTTTAACCTTGAGGGGATCAAAGGAATTAAAATTACTGAATTCCATGTTATAATTACGGGTATCTATGCAGTATTCCTTATAGTATAGGTAGAATTAATGCAAAATGTCAAAATTAGATAATTACCATGACCAAACTAACTCTAGAAATTCCCGATAACCTTGCCGAAGCGTTGCGAGTACCACCAACCGAACGCCTTCCCCGTCTGCGCCAGGAACTCGCTATCCGATTATACCAAAAGGGAATACTATCCTTCGGCAAAGCCCGGGAACTCGCACAAATGACTAAATGGCAATTTCACGAGTTGTTAGGTCAAGAAGGGATTGAACGGAGCTATGATCTAGAAGAATTGGAAGCAGACCTTGAAACACTGGAGTCTTTGGGTTGAGAGCCGTTACCAATTCTTCAATTTTAATTGCCCTAAGTACAATTGGGCAGCTTTCTCTGTTGCACCAGCGATTTCCTGATGGTGTGTTTCTCCCTCAAGCCGTTTGGAGAGAAGTTGTCGAAACTGGAAAAGGACAACCCGGCGCACAGGATTTGGCTTCAGCATCATGGCTGACTATTCGTCAAGTGACAAACACGTCTGTAATATCGCTGTTAAGGATAGAACTGGATGAAGGGGAAGCTGAAGCGATCGCTCTTTTTGCTGAAAACCCTGTAGACACTATTTTACTAGATGAGAAGAACGCACGGCGAGTAGCGCGGCAAATGGGTTTACCTGTATTAGGTACGGTGGGAATTCTAATTTGGGCGAAACAACAGGGTTTGATTATAACTCTAAAGGAACAACTAGACGCCTTACAAAATCAAGGTAAATTTCGCCTCAGCCAATCGCTCTATCAAGAAGCGCTGAAACGGGTTGGAGAGTAAATTAATGCTAGAATTAATTAAACAGAGATTATAGACATCTGATTGGGACGACTTATGATAGGCAAGGTCAACGCTATCAACGCAACAAAAAAGTGTTAGACCAGATGATGAATAGCCTGAGTTTTAACCGTTAAAGTTTCTTCGGTAACTCGCTATCCACTTCTGGAAAATAGCGGCGGATTACGGAACAATCAAATTTTGACATAATAGACGAGGCGGGTTCACGTTCCAGTAGGAATTCAAACGCCGCCTCGACTAATCGTTCAGGTGACACTTTACATTGAGACCATTGATTATAGTCTGACTGACTTAGAGTAACGTCGTAGTTATACTCGCGACTGTTTTCTAGTTTCACCTGATAAGACCAGCCGTTGTCAAGTTCAGTGGCGGATTGGATGGTGATGTTAGCCATATCTAACGTTTGTCTGGTGTGCTTTTGTGTTGGGTAATCATCCCAAGTTGCGTTCGTGTCATTCTCAGCGAAGGGAAGAATCTCCGAGATACTTCGCTACACTGGGTTTGGCGAACCATGACAGATTACCTCTTTGACTGCAAGTTGGTATCAGCAGGAAAACCCAACAGTAGCTAGACTATCATTCCTGGGTGCGATCGCTGTTAATCACCGCTATTCGATAAAGTAAGGATAAAGCTCAATCCTCTACTCATGGCAACGTCTTCTTGGAAACCTAAAGGAAAATCTCTCCCGTCAACCGTGATTATTCGGTTGGGCAAGTTTGTCTGGACGACAATGTGGCAGATTATGATGTCCAAACTGGCACCACCCAGCAAAAAGGGAGAATACATTCGCCCAGAGAGTCAGTTTAGACAGACGATTGGTACAGACGCCGGAAATCCCTATCCACCAGCCCCAAAACGTTATACTCTGTTTGTGGGACTTGGATGTCCTTGGGCGCATCGGACGCTTGTTGTTAGGGCGCTGAAGGGATTGGATGAGGTTATCGGAGTATCGATTGTCTCGCCCTCTTCAGATCAGGGAATCTGGGTGTTTGAGAAACCCGAAGCAGGCTGTCACACCTTGCCCGAATTATACCAGTTAGCCCAATCCGGTTACAGTGGGCGTTCGACGGTGCCAGTCTTGTGGGATAAACAGACAAAGACGATTGTTAATAATGAGAGTGCAGAGATTATTGTTATGCTCAACTCTCAGTTTAATCAGTTTCCCCAAAATTCCGTACTTGACTTGTATCCAGAGGATCTGAAGTCCGCGATCGCTGAGTGGAATGATAAGATTTACCACAGGGTCAATAATGGGGTTTATCGCTGCGGTTTTGCCCAATCTCAAGAAGCTTATGATCAAGCCTGTGATGAACTGTTTACCACACTCAATGAAATTGATGCGGTATTAGAAACGAATCGCTATTTGTGTGGGGATAGAGTGACGTTGGCAGATGTGCGTCTATTTACAACCCTATTCCGTTTTGATATTGTTTACTATGGACTTTTTAAGTGCAACCGTCGCCGGATTAAAGACTATCAAAACATAGGTCCTTACCTGCGCGATTTGTATCAGCTTCCGGGGGTTGCGGATACCTGTGATTTGGAGAGTGTTAAGCGAGATTATTATGGGAATTTGTTTCCGCTGAATCCCGGCGGAATTATCCCCAGTGGTCCCGATGTGTCCAATCTTCTGGAAGCCCATCATCGGGAGATGGTTGGTAAAGTATCAGCGATCAACTGAACTGACTAGCTTTGAGTTGTCTGCATCCTGGCTGTCTGGGGACTTTTCCATGGGTTCGGAACTGTTGGTTATCGCTTGTAGCAATAGATAGTTTAGTACAGTTCGGATCGCGATAATCGCCGCTAGCTGTCCAATATCATTCCATTTCGGCGCGATCGTTGTTTTCAGGATACTCGCACCGATGAGAAAGCCTAATCCCAAGGAGAATGAGTAACCCATTTGCAGGCGACTTTCTTGGAACGCTGTGGCGGATTGAAAATTGATCAGATTGTGCTTGAGAAAAATAAATAAGGCTTTGATAATACCAATGGAAATCACAAAAAGTGCCAGCAATTGGCAGATATTTACAACAATGCTATTTAAGCTTCTTACCAGTGTTTCCATATCAATGTGCCTAGGTCAATTCAGGTCAAAACGTGGCTCATGCCTGTGGGTAGTATACCAATATCTAGAAAAGGAGAGGCTCCAAGGGGTATTATCTAATTTGAGGCAGATGCCAGAAATAAACTAGATAGAACGAGGGTTTCACGGGTAATACTGATGTTATAACAGCATGACTAACCAAGAAGAATATGAACAGAATAATGTATTAATTGATACAGTGGGCGGACTAACTCGTGCAGAATTACTCAAAATTATTACTCAAGCTATCCACCAGGGAATAACGGAACTAAATTTGTCAAACAAACGTATTACCAAAATTCCTGATGAAATTGCTCACCTTACTAATCTGCGATCGCTGAATTTAGCCAATAGTCACCTAACAGAGATTCCCGCAGGAATTTCCCAACTCACGAATCTGCGATCGCTGAATTTAGCCAACAATAAGGGAAATACCGGAAACTATTGCCAAACTCGCTAACCTAGAATGGCTTATTTTATCGAACAATCAGATAAGAGAGATACCAGAATTTATTACCAAACTCACTAACCGGTGGTGGCTTATTTTATCAAACAATCAGATAAGAGAGATACCAGAATGTATTATTCAAAGTACTTCCCTGCTGAGCCTGAAAGAGCTATATTTATCGAACAATCAGATAAGAGAGATACCAGAAAGTATTGCCAAAAACACTTTTATATCGAGGCTGAGACAACTAAATTTATCGAAGAATCAAATAAGAGAGATGCCAGAATGAATTAGCCAATCAACCGACCGATACAAGCTGGATTTATAGCAATATTGATCACAGCAATTCCTCATCTCATCCTCCCGCATTCAGCACCATCTCAGTCATTAACTCCAAATCTGGCAGCATTGGCGAGATAATCCGCTCATTTCCCTGAAAAACCCGCTCTTCATAAAGCCCTATATTCTCATAACTCACTCTTATTGATGGCGTAAAGTAACGTTACGTTTATTGATATTTTGACCGCACCTAATAATAGAGACGTTCCGCCGGAACGTCTCTACAACAATTTTTACATCGCGTATTGTCAAATTTTTATCTCTTGATCACCCTTTAAAAATTGCCGCACCCCTTTGAGATAAACATCCGGGGCTTCCAACATCGGGAAATGAGCCGTATTTGGAATTTCCCAATACTCCACCTTGTCACTCAAAGCGGCTGCCCGTTGTCCTAAGGCAGAGGGAATAATTTGATCATATTCCCCCGCCACTAATAGCGTCGGTACTGTTAACTGGGCAAATTCCGATGGCATTACCTCCGCCGCATACTTACTCACCGACGTTAACATCGTCCCCAAGGCGGCATCATAATCCGCCATGATAAAATCTTCCAAAAATGCCCGACTCACCGTTCCCGGTAGAGGACGATGTAAAAATCGCGCCATAAATAACGCCCCAGCAAAGGGAATGCGTAAAAACCAGCGTGGGCGATACCTTACCACATAACCGCCAAATTTGTGAAAAGCGGCAAAGGATTTTTCCTCGTATTCAAAAATACCGCTACAAGTTAAAATTGCCCGTTCCACTTGCTCCGGATAGCGGTTGAGAAACATCGTCGCCACGGATGCGCCCATAGAATGAGCATTAATATAGACGCGCTTGAGAGCGAGCTTCTCTAACAACGCGGCCAAATCTTGGGCATAGTCCTCCATTTCATAGAGTAACCCGACTGGTTCTAGAGGAAGCCGCGATCGCCCGAATCCGCGCAAATCGTAAAGCAAACAATTAAACTGATCCGACAGCGCCTCAGCCGTACTTTGCCAATACCGAGCCGAACCGCCCCACCCATGAATGAAAACCATTACAGGCTTATCATCCAACGACTGAGACGCACCAATCCACTCATAGTAATGATCGACGCCGCGAACGTTAACTAGAGGCATTCTTAATTCGTTTTGATACCACCACTGATAAGTTTATGCCGATTCCGGCTTGGGTAGGGATGACGGATGCACCAGCAGTTCGGCTGTCGAACGTTTCTCCACCATTTCCCGGGTAATCGTACAGCGAGTCACATCTTTACGCGAGGGTAATTCGTACATTACCTCTAGCATCAACTCTTCCACAATACCCCGAAGCGCTCGCGCTCCCGTTTTTCGCCGATACGCTTCCTGAGCAATGGCTCGCAGCGAGTCTTCAGTAAACCCAAGCTGCACGTTATCCATCTTCAATAATTTCTGATATTGCTTCACCAGAGCATTGCGCGGCTGAGTCAAAATCGCGATCAGAGCTTCTTCATCCAAAGGATCAACCACAGCCGCGATCGGGATACGACCGATAAATTCCGGAATCATCCCGAACTTCACCAAGTCATCGGGTTCTAAATGTCGCAGTAAATCCGCCGCACGTTTTTCTTTCGAGTGACCTTCTCCCGGTTGAATAAAGCCGATTGAGCGCTTCCCTAAACGCTGTTCAATCACCTTCTCTAAGCCGACAAAGGCACCACCACAGATAAATAATATATTGCCTGTGTCAATCTGAATGCAGTCTTGATAGGGATGCTTACGTCCGCCCTGAGGTGGCACGTTGGCAACGGTTCCCTCTAGCATCTTCAGTAAAGCTTGCTGAACCCCTTCCCCAGAAACATCCCGCGTAATCGAAGGATTTTCGCTCTTGCGGGCAATTTTATCGATTTCATCGATATAAATAATTCCCCGTTGCGCTTCTTCAACATCCAAATCCGCCACCTGCAACAGCCGCAGTAAGATGTTCTCCACATCTTCACCCACATAACCGGCTTCCGTCAGCGTTGTTGCATCGGCGACAGCAAAGGGGACATCGAGTACAGACGCTAAGGTTTGAGCCAGTAATGTTTTACCACAACCAGTGGGTCCGAGGAGCAGAATATTAGACTTTTGCAGTTCCACCGCATCGTCTACCCCAGCTTTACCCTTTGCCTTGGCTTCGAGAAAACTTAGGCGCTTGTAGTGGTTATAAACAGCTACAGAGAGGACTTTTTTAGCATCATCCTGACCGATGACATGTTCATCAAGATACTTTTTCAGTTCCCGAGGTTTAGGAATCTGATTCAGTGACAAAGCTGATGTGCGAGTGCGACGTTTTTGTGGGGGTTCCGAGCGAGGAACTTGCTGGGGAGCCGGAGCGCTGGAATCGAGCAACTCCTCATCTAAAATTTCGTTACACAAATCTACACATTCGTCGCAAATGTAGACTCCCGGTCCAGCAATTAACTTGCGAACCTGCTCTTGAGACTTGCCACAAAATGAACATTTTAGATGGGAGTCGTATTTAGACATAAGGAGCCTCTTACTTAATAGAAGTGACGGTGGCGTCGCTCTTGAGATTCTCTCGCGAGATAACTTGGTCAACTAAACCATACTCTTTGGCTTCCGCTGCTGACAGAAAAAAGTCGCGCTCAGTGTCCGTGGCGATTCTTTCGTAAGGTTGACCTGTATGATACGCCATTAGCTCATTGAGCTGATTTTTATGATATAAAATTTCCTTGGCTTGGATTTCGATGTCAACGGCTTGTCCTTGGGCGCCGCCTAGGGGTTGGCTGATCATGATCCGTGCATTGGGCAGGGACATGCGTTTTCCGGGTGTTCCTCCCGTTAGCAGAATCACGCCCATATCTGTCGCCGCACCAAAACATATTGTGACAATATCGGGACGAATCTGTTGCATTGTGTCATAAATTGCCATCCCAGCAATCACTCCCCCTAATCCGAGAATAGGTCCGCCGGGGGAGTGAATGTAAATTTGGATATCCTTGGTTGGATCTTCGGCTTCTAAATACAGGAGCTGGGCAATGATCGAGTCAGCCACCACATCATTGATTCTTGTTCCCAGAAACACAATCCGCTCCCGCAGTAGCCGCGAGTAAATATCAAACGCCCGTTCCCCTACGCCAGACTGTTCAATCACCATCGGTACGACGTTGCTTGAATGACTGTTTGTACTAACCGAGTCAATTTCCGGGGAACTCCAGCTTGTAAATGAGTGGTCAGGGAACTGGGATTGCAGCATAGAACAAGGAGTAAAGTATTGGTGTCAACAAGTGAATGTTTTTCCCGGCGGGCAGGTTTGAACACATTGGGCGGGAGTTAACCCACGTTAACTTCTACTCACCATTATGCCTTAGCAACATCAATAAGTGCTGAGGTTGGCGATTAAATCTTTTTCCCAAGACTGAGAGCTCCTGCTTTGTCTGGGTTAACTCCCCAAACCCCAAGTTTATTCGCTCGCTGCCGTTTGTTCAGAAGCATCAGGGGTGGGTGATGTTTCCTCGCTGTCTTGATCAGCCGTGGCTTCAGGCTGATCGGCGGCGTCTTCACTTGCCTCAGAGATATTTTCCGGTGTATCCGTTGTTTCTTCTGTCGCTAGTGAGCCTTGAGGAACCAGTTCAATGGTAGCGTGTTCTTCCAACCATTCAAGGGCTTTCTCTTTGAGCAAATCGGCTTTAACGTACTCCCGCAAGCGTTGCGGATCGACATCTTGCCCTGCCAATTGTTTCATCACTTCTTGACATTTGGCATCCATCTGTTCATCATCCACAGTAAGTGATTCCCGTTTAGCCAGTTCCTCAAGGGCAAGGGATTGGCGCAGGCGTGCGATCGCATCGGGACGCGAACGCTGACGCAGTTGGGGCATCATTTCCGCTGTAAACACTTTCTGCAGATCCATCCCGTAGTTCTCCATCTGGATCGCAGTCTGGGTTAATATCGTCTGGACTTCCCGCTCAATCAGGGTTTCGGGTAGGTCAATCTCAACTTGTGCCACCAGCGCTTCGATCAGAGCGTTTTCTTTATTGGTTTTGGTTTCTTGCTCGGCTTTTTCGGTAAATTGTTCTGCCAAGGAGTCGCGCAATTCGCTGATGGTTTCCTCTTCGCTAATGTCTTGGGCGAAGTCGTCGTCGAGTTCGGGTAACTCTTTTTCCTTGAGTTCTTTGAGGGTAAGAGTAAAGACAGCACTCTTGCTGGCTAAATCCTCTCGCGGATAATCCTCCGGAAACGTCACCGGCACCTCTTTGGTTTCCCCCGGTGTCATGCCCACAATTCCCTGCACAATGTCAGCCAGAAACCGTCCTTCTTCGAGTTCCAGCTGAAAGTCAGTCGCCTCACCGCCAGAAATATCAACAGATTCCTCTCCCTCAGGTGTCAAACGACCCTTATAATCCACAACCGTCACATCACCCATTTGGGCGGGGCGCGATTCGACGGGAATCAGCGTGGCGTGCTGAACCTGACGTTCTGCCAAAAATTTATCCACCGCCTCAGGGTCTGACTTAACCTCTTCGGCTTTGACGCTGAGATTCCTGTAGTCTCCCAAATTGATTTCTGGAGGCACATCCACCGATGCCGAGAATGTTAACGGTTGTCCCGGCTGGAACTGACTCAGCAGTTCTTCAAAGGTGGAAACCAACTTATAGTTGCCCAGTGCCTCAATGGTTTCTTGGCTCAGGGCGTCCCGTAAACTATTTTGTACCAAATCTTCCAGCGCTGCTTCTTTGATCCGTCCCGGACCGAGGCGCTGGAGCAAAATTTGACGCGGCACCTTTCCCTTGCGAAACCCAGGAATGTTGGCAGAGCGGGCAAGATTTTGCACGACCTTCTCGTAGACCTTCTTGGTCGTTTCGGCGGGAATCTCAATTTCCAGACCGAGTTGGCTCTTGGGGAGTTTTTCCTGAGTAACTTTCATTGACGCTTTTTTTGGAGACAACTGAATTTTAGCTCTTTAGCGAATCCGGCGATAGGTTTCCCACGCCCTACTGCTGTTGCAGAGGTGGGATAAATCGCCAGTAATGCCAATCATAGTGGCATGGCATCCAGAATGGATGTGGTGTTCCTCGCCCATGTTATCCCTAAGTTTTCTGTTCTCAACACTTCCCCTCTCCACAGCGCCGAATGTAAAATCAAAGAACCGTATTGTTCAAAACTGGAACAAGTTCCCGACCAAACATAGACAGTCTGTACGTTCACCAAGTATCTATCCTGGGATAACGAGCGTGCTTGTGTAAGAGAGCGAAACACTCAGGCTAATGACAAAGGCTCCTCTACAAGCCCACGCTGTACTCGTAAGAGTCAGTGTGTAGAGCTGTCACAGGCTAATCCAAACACCTCATGATATGCTAGTCTGACAACTAGTTAATTTGAGTTCTAGTCATTGTTTCAGGGTATAAAAGAGACATAGATGGAGTCTGTCTGGAGGGGTTTCCGTATCTGATGATAGTACATTCAGAGCGTCTACAGCAGCGAATCTACCCTCTAGACCAGCTCGGCAGACGTTTTCCACTGTCGAAGCCGGGAGAACTGGGGCAGCCTTCTCCAGCAGACGTAGTCGGCTTCGTCTGGAAGCTGGGAAATAATTTTGACGAATGAGTTATCTATGTCACCCTGTACTAATGCATTGAGCTAGCCTACTCATCAAGTCCGAACGAGAACTGTTATCGTTAATCTGTCCCTTTAAGGGCAAGCCAACGGCAATATCTCAGTCAATTGGCGCGAACCTAGGTCTGTCGTGTTATCACAGATAAACATCTTTTTTGTTAAAATCTTATGGATTTTGTCAGGATATAGATTAGATAATTTCCTTAATCGGATGCTGGGTGGGGGATGTTTGTCAATTTTCTATCGTACAAACTAGAGAAAGAGGGTAAGGTCTTGGTAGAGATTGATAGATGGTTTCCCAGTTCTAAACTCTGTTCAAACTGCTACTACCAGGTTGATGAAATGCCGCTAGAAGTGAGGGAGTGGACTTGCCCTGGTTGTGGTACTCACCATGATAGAGATGGTAACGCTTCAGCAAATATCCGAGCTGAAGGCATCAGAATAATACAGGCGGATGGGACAGCCGTCTGTGCTGAGGGAGGGGAAATAAGACCGAAGCGTGGACGTACAGACGCGCCATGGCGGGTCTGTACTAAACTAAGGCATTCCCCAATGAAATCAGAAGCCCATGCTATACCCGATAGGGTGAGCGCTGGGTAGTTCACTTGGTCTTTCTGGCTCAGTTAAATCACTCTCAACAGGATCGATGTGTTAAAAAAAATTGGAGGTAGATCATTTGTCTAGTCAAGTTCGCGTTGCTATACTGGGCGCAACGGGTGCAGTCGGCGCCGAGTTACTGGAATTACTAGAAACCCGCAACTTTCCCCTTACCCATCTAAAACTCTTAGCCTCACCCCGGTCGGCGGGACAAACTCTCCAGTTTCGAGGCGAATCCCTATCGGTGGAAGCCGTGGGGGAAGATTCATTTAAAGAGGTGGATTTGGTTTTAGCCTCGGCTGGTGGTTCAACATCTAAAGCTTGGGCATCTAAAGCAGTTGAGCAGGGAGCTGTGGTTGTTGACAATTCCAGTGCTTTTCGCATGAATCCTGATGTACCACTGGTTATTCCTGAGGTCAATCCGGAAGCGGCGGCGAAGCATAAAGGGATTATTGCCAATCCCAACTGCACGACAATACTAATGGCAGTAGCCGTTTGGCCTCTGCATCGGGTGCAACCCGTCCAACGGATTATTGCCGCTACCTATCAATCGGCTAGCGGTGCAGGTAGACGGGCGATGGAAGAACTAAAAGTACAGGCGCAGGCAATTTTGCAGGAGCAAACGCCACCAACGGAAAGCTTTCCCTACCCCTTGGCGTTTAACCTGTTTCCCCACAATTCTCCGTTGAATGATCAGGGGTATTGTGAGGAAGAGATGAAAATGGTTAATGAAACCCGCAAGATTTTCAATGATCCCCAGATCCGAATCAGCGCTACTTGTGTTCGAGTTCCTGTGCTGCGAGCTCACTCAGAAGCGATTAATCTAGAGTTTGCTCAACCCATGTCTGTCGCCACAGCCAAGGATCTACTTGCCAATGCACCGGGAGTGCGACTGGTGGAAGATTGGCAGGCGAATTATTTCCCCATGCCTATAGATGCTACGGGTAAGGACGATGTACTGGTGGGACGCATTCGACAAGACTTGTCTCATCCGTGTGGATTAGAGATTTGGTTGAGTGGTGACCAAATTCGCAAAGGGGCAGCTTTGAATGCCGTACAAATTGCCGAGTTGTTGGTGGAACGGAATTGGTTAAAGCCAGCAACAGCAATGATGGCTTATTAATTTGTTTGTCCTTGGTCATTTGTCCTTTGTTCAATCCTGTGGCAAAGCAGTTGTGCGTCTATTGTCGTTAGTTGAGAGTTGCTTAGCTCGATAACTAATGACCAATGGCTTATAACTAATGACTAATGACCAATGACCAATAACTAATGACCAAAGAGGAGTGAAATAAGGGTGGTCAATTTTGGACGTGTATTAACGGCAATGATTACGCCGTTTAAAGAAGACGGCAGTGTGAATTATCAGGTTGCTGAGGAATTAGCGGCTCATTTAGTACAGCAGGGTACCGATACCGTCGTCGTCTGTGGTACGACGGGTGAATCACCGACATTGACATGGGATGAAGAGTGCCAGTTATTTCAGGTGGTGCAAAAAGCGGTGGCGGGTAAAGCCAAGGTAATTGCTGGCACAGGGTCAAATTCCACCCAAGAAGCGATCTCAGCTACCCAAAAAGTCGCTAAACTAGGGGTAGATGGTTCATTACAAGTCGTTCCCTATTACAATAAACCCCCACAAGAGGGACTCTATAATCATTTCCAGGCAATTGCCAAATCCAGTCCTGACTTGCCTGTGATGCTCTATAATGTACCTAGCCGCACGGGTCAAAACCTCCAACCGGAAACCGTTGCCCGTTTAGCGGAAATTCCCAATATTGTAGCGATTAAAGAGGCAAGTGGCAGCTTCGAGCAAGGCAGTCAAGTGCGACGTTTAACACCACCGGATTTTGCCATTTACTCAGGAGAAGATTCCTTTACCTTAGCTTTATTAGCACTAGGGGCAAGTGGCGTAGTCAGTGTTTCCTCCCATCTAGTTGGTCGAGAACTCCAGCAGATGATCCAGGCTTTCCAAGCGGGTCAAACAGACCTAGCTAAAGACATTCACTTAAAGCTTTTTCCTTTATTTAAAGTCTTGTTTTGTACTGCCAATCCTATTCCACTCAAAGCTGCATTAAAACTCCAAGGATGGGATGTCGGTTCACCGCGTCCACCATTGAGTGATCTGCCTATGGAATTGCAACAACAAGTCAAGACGGTTCTCCAAGAGCTTTCTTTACTATAAATTCTCATCAATGTTCATATTAGGAGAGTTAAATTGCCCTTAAAATAAAACAAAACATTTATCTATGAACGGCTCTTAATTGTTTGGCTAAAGTAGCCTATTATCTGCCCCTTGCCCATTGAGGTGCTAGAGTGATCATTGATAGATAATTCCATATTTTTATCGATAAACTCTAGAAACAAGCTCAGTTTTCATAATAAAACGACTTGTTAGTCCAGTTGAATTCATGACAGCAGGCATTAAGCCAAGGATATCGTTTTGAATGGTAACCCCTTGTTCTTTCATGTCGGTTTTTGATAGCCGTTTTCAATTATTGATCAGATCTTATGTTCTTTCTTTTCGATAGGTTCACGCATAACTCGAATAAGAATGACTACCACTTCTAACAAACTTGAGTTAGTCTAGATTAGATTAAGATTAGTTTATTGCCCAAAATTTATTTTCTAAAAAACGGCAATTTTCAATTCAGGTTTAACGTTGTAATTAATGAGAAATAGAAATCTCAAAGGAGGCAAATTGACTAGTAATAAATCTTCAGCCGCTCTAAAAATAATTCCCTTAGGTGGGCTGCATGAAATTGGCAAAAATACCTGTATTTTCGAGTTCAACGATGAAATTATTCTCTTGGATGCAGGATTAGGATTTCCTAATGATGAAATGCACGGGGTTAATATCGTTCTGCCCGATATGACCTATTTGCGGGAAAATCGCCATAAAATCAAGGGCATGATTGTCACCCATGGTCACGAAGATCATATTGGTGGACTTCCCTATCACTTGAAGCAATTTGATATTCCCGTCATTCACGGACCTCGACTGGCGATGGCGCTGCTGAAAGGCAAACTCGAGGAAGCAGGAGTTGCCGATCGCACAAAGTTAAATTCGGTTAGTCCTCGTGACATGGTGCGGATCGGTTCTTACTTTATGGTTGAATATATTCGCAACACTCACTCCATTGCCGATAGTTTTACCGTAGCGATTCACACGCCCGTTGGGGTTGTTATCCACACCGGAGACTTTAAAGTTGATCATACCCCGGTCGATGGTGAATACTTTGATCTCCAGAGGTTAGCCGAACACGGTGAAAAAGGAGTGCTTTGTCTCCTCAGCGATTCTACCAACGCTGAAGTTCCCGGACACACCCCTTCCGAAGCGTCCGTCTATCCCAACCTGGATCGCATTTTCTCCCAAGCACCGGGACGAATCCTGGTCACCACATTTGCCTCATCGGTTCATCGAGTGCAACTCATCTTAAATCTGGCACAAAAACAAAACCGAGTGGTGTCGGTTGTCGGTCGTTCCATGCTCAATGTTATTGCTCAAGCTCGGAATCTGGGGTATATAAAATGTCCCGATAGCTTATTTGAGCCACTCCACGCCGCCCATAGTTTACCCCCAGAAAAAGTGTTAATTTTAACCACTGGGTCTCAAGGTGAACCCCTGGCTGCTCTCACCCGTATTTCCAAAGGAGAACACCGGAAACTGAAAATTCAAGAAGGTGACACGGTTGTTTTCTCTGCTAATCCCATTCCCGGTAATACAATCGCCGTTGTCAACACCATTGATCGCCTGATGATGCAAGGGGCAAACGTGATCTATGGACGCCATCAAGGGATTCACGTTTCGGGTCATGGCGCTCAAGAAGATCATAAGCTGATGCTCGCCTTGACGCGACCCAAGTTTTTCATGCCCGTTCACGGGGAACATCGGATGCTGATCCAACATGGGAAAATGGCACAAAGTATGGGTATACCAGCGGAAAATATTGTGATTACCGATAACGGGGATGTGGTGGAATTAACTGAGGATAGTATTAGCGTTGTCGGTCAAGTCCCCTCTGGTATTGAGCTAGTGGATCGATCAGGTATCGTGCATCATGAAGTGCTTAAGGAACGTCAGCAGCTTGCAGGAGATGGTGTAGTGACTGTCGCCGCCGCCGTAAGTTGGGAGGGTAAACTCCTCGCCCAACCGGAAATACACCTGCGGGGTGTGGTCGCCAGTGTGGAGAAATCCTTGCTTCAGCAGTTAGTGATTAAGACGATTGAACGAACATTGAGCGATGGGTGGACAGACTTTGCCAAATCCTTTGATGACAAAAAACAACCAGAAATTGACTGGACAGGATTGCAACAGAAAATTGAGCGGGATTTAGAACGGTTAACTCGCCGCGAACTTCAAAGCCGTCCTCTAGTGGTTTTCTTACTACAAAATCCAGAGGAAGCACCTGTGAAAACGGTAGGACGTCGGCGTCAGCGCACAGCAGCTAAGGCGGCTTCTTAGGAGCAATGGCACGCTCCTGGTATGCTGGTGGGTTTCGGCTTCGCTCAACCCACCGGCTTCGCTCAACCCACCGGCTTCGCTCAACCCACCGGCTTCGCTCAACCCACCGGCT